>CAYJTX010000047.1:0-13202 GCA_964372615.1 uncultured Bacteriovoracaceae bacterium
TCGAACTCACGCGCAGTCGCCAGTCCTTTTCCGCGGCCCCCTCCGGCAACTTCCCTTGCTCCGCGTAACGCCACAGCGCGATCAGCAGCTTCCGCGCCAGCGCCACGATGCCCACTTTCCGCAGCCGCTTGTTGCCCAACGCGAAGCGGCGCTCGTACCATTGACTGAGCGCGCTGTCCGGTTGCCAACGCAGCCACAGCCACGCCAGCTCCACGATCAGAGCACGCACGTGCCGGTTGCCCGCCTTGCTGATCCCTTGCTCGCGCTCGCTGTCGCCGCTGTTGTACGGCGTCGGCGTCAGCCCCACCAGCGCGCCCAGTTGTTTGCGGTTCTTGATCTTCCGCCACGAAAACAGCCCAGCACCAGGATCCACGCGCTGCGCACGCCCACGGCCTTGAGGTTCTTTCGCTTGCCCAGGAGGCGCACGAGCTCGGGGACCATTACACGCGAGCCTCCCGGCTCGACGCGCGACAGGCCCGGCGCGGCCACGAGCTCCACGAAGCGCTCCGCGAGCCACTCGGCGACGTCCGCCTCGAGCGGGTCCGTGAAGACCAGGACGCCGCCGAAGGCCGAAACCGGGTCGCCCTCCCAGGCCCTGAGCAGCGCGCGTTTCTGGGCGCTGACGCCATCCCCCCGATCGGACCTCGGGGCGACGGCGACTCCGCAGGGGTTGTTGTGCTTGACGATGACGGCTCCGCTCGCCTCCGGCGCGAGCGCGACGAGATCGCTCGCGAGCCCGTAGGCGGCCGAGACGTCCAGGATATTGTTGTACGAAAGCTCCGTCGGCGTGAGCGCCTCGTCCCATGCCAGCGCCGGATCGGCGTCGAACTCGAGGAGCCCCTTCTGATGCGGATTCTCGCCGTAGCGAAGCTCCCTCCGCCCGCGGCTGCCCAGCCGCCGGGCGATCGCGGCGTCGTAGCCGAGAACGCGCTCCCAGGCGTCGGCGGCCGCGCGCTCGGTCGTGGCGCCCGACACCTTCCCCGTCGCCCTGAGCTCGCGAATCACGGCCGCGTACTGCCCGGGATCCGTGAGCACCAATACGTCGGGCGCGTTCTTCGCCGCCGCTCGCACGAGGGTGGGACCGCCGACGTCGATTTCCTCGAGGAGCTCTTCGCGGCTCAGCCCCTGCCTCGAGGCGGCCGCCTCGAAGGGGTAGAAGTTCACCACGACACAGTCGATCGGCCGGATGCCAAGCTTCGTCAAATCCTCCTCGTCGGCGTCGTCCCCGCGGCGGTAGAGAATCCCGCTGCAGACCGGGAAAGAAAGCGTTTTCACTCTTCCGCGAAAGGCCTCCGGGCTGCCCGAAACTCTCTCAACAGGCGTCACCTCGAGTCCCGCCTCGCGCAACACCCCGGCAGTACGGCCCGTTGCGACGAGCTCGGCCCCCGCATCCGAAAGGGCGCGGCCGAGCTCAGCCAAGCCGGACTTGTCGGAAGCGGAAATCAGGGCCCGGCGGATCTTCAATCCGCTCGAGTCAACCGATGGCACGCATGGCCTCCTGGTAAGCGTTCTCGAATACGGCCAGGCCCTGGCCCGGAGCGCTCGCCCTCGCGGGCGCGGTCGTCCACTCCGGATGCGCCGTCCACCTGACGTAGGCCTCCGGGTGCGGCATCAGACCGAACACCCGCCCGGTCGTGTCACAAAGTCCCGCGAGCCGCTCCTCGCTCCCGTTCGGATCAGATTCGTAGCGCAGACAAAACGCCCCTTGCCTTTCCATCTTCCCGACGACTTCGCTGCGTCGGCTGGGAGCGATAACGATCCGCCCCTCTCCATGGCGGATCGGAAGGTCCATGGTCCCCAGCCCCTTGAGCCAGGCGCACTTCGTCCCGGCGGGGGTCACCCGCACCCAGGAGTCGAGAAAATTTCCGTGAGAGTTGCGCGTGATCGAGATGTCCTTGCCGAACACCCCGAGCCGAATCAGCGCCTGGAATCCATTGCAGATGCCGATGACCAGGCCGCCGCGCTCAACGAAGAGCGGGAGGTTCCAGGCCAGCCCGTGCTGGAGCTTCAGCGCGAGCACCTTTCCGCTCGTCAGATCGTCGCCGAACGAGAATCCCCCGGGCAGCGCCAGCACGTGGTATCGGGACGAAAGCGCGTCCTGCTCGAGGCGCTCCGCGATCAGGTCGTTCAGGTGCCGAACATCCACGTCGAAGCCGGCGAGGCGAAACGCCTGCGCGGTCTCCTGCTCGCAGTTGATTCCGTCTCCCGCCATCACCAGCGCCCGCGGCCGTACGGTACTCATTGCCAGTACCCTTCCTTCCTCCAGGCGGCGCGGAGCTTGCGCGTCTCGACCCCCCAGCCCCTCGGCTCGCCGTTCTCGCGCCAGCGAAGCTCGACTCGGTCGCCTCCGGTCACCGAGCCCAGCCGCTGGAACGGAACCCCCTCGCGCGTCCATTCGGACTCGACCGCCGCCGCGTCCCCTTCGGAGATCGAGACCACGAAGGCGTGAAAACCCTCCCCGTAGCAGTACTCCCAGGAGGTCTGCGAATCGACGCCCTCCGGCAGCTGCAGCACCGCGCCCAGTCCCCTCGCCAGGCAGCTTTCGGCGACCGAGACCAGCAGCCCTCCGTCGCTCACGTCATGAGCGCTCCGAAGCTTGGGTTGCTCCTTGCCGGCCGTTCCCCCCAGCCACGCGTAAATTCTACGAGCGACAGACCAGTCGGCCACCGGCAGCCGGGCCGTTCCCGGCAAGGCGTAGCGCTGAGAGGATTCCGCGCGAAGGAAGTGGAGCTCCGAGCCGATCAAGCCCGGCTCGCTGCCCCGGAGGAGGTAGACCAGATCCCCGGGCGCCTTGAAGTCGGCGCTTCGCGCCTGGCGAACGTCGGAAACGCGACCCACGGCCGTCACCAGGAGGGTCGGGGGAACGGAGATGCGAATCTCCTGGCCCTCCAGGCGGCCCCGATAGTCGTTTTTCATGCTGTCCTTGCCGGAGATGAACGGCGCGCCAAGAGAAAGGGCCGCCTCGCGCATCCCGTAGCAGGCTCGCACCAGGTCGCCCGCGAGCTTCGGGCTTGCCACCGGATCCGGCCAGCAGAAGTTGTCGACGAGCGCCAGCACGGACTCGGGCGCCCCGAACTCCGCCCCGCAGCAAAGCACGTTTCTCACCGCCTCATCCACCGCCGCCTGCGCCATGAGATACGCGTCGACGTCCGAGAGGCGTGGCTGCAGGCCGCAGCCGACGGCGAGACCGGCCCAGCTCGCCGATTTCGGCTTCAGGACCCCGGCGTCGTTCGGCCCGCTCGAGGGCGTTCCTCCGCCCAAAAGGCCCGCAACGTGGAGAGGCTTGATCACCGAGGCCGCCTGCACCTCGTGGTCGTACTGCCGAATCAGCCATTCCTTGGAGGCCACGTTCGGGCGGCCCAGCAGCTCGAGGAGCACCTTGGCGCCGCTGTGCTCGAAAGACTCGCCCGCCGCGACCGCAGGCGCCTCGGGCCTGCCCGACCAGGTGGCCTCGATCGAAAGACGGGGCGCGCCGCCGTGCAGGAACTCAAGAGGCAGGCTCGCCACCGCACGGTCGCCGTGAAACACGTCGAAGCTCCCGCTGTCGGTGAAGCTTCCGAGATCGCTCACCTCGGAGGCCCGGCGGCGCGCCAGCGCCAGAAATATCTCCAGCTTCTCCGGCGGGACGGCGACCGTCATGCGCTCCTGCGACTCGCTGACGACGAGCTCGTACGGCTTGAGGCCGGGATACTTGGTCTTGGCCTTCGAGATGTCCATGCGCGCGCCGCCCGAGAGCCGGGCCAGCTCGCCGACGGAGGACGAAAGCCCCCCCGCCCCGTTGTCCGTGATCGCCCGGTACAGGCCCAGATCCCTCGCCTCGAGAAGGAAGTCCGCCGCCCTTTTCTGCGTGATCGGGTCGCCGAGCTGCACCGCGCTCGAGGGTGATGCCTCGTCGAGCGCGAGGGACGAGAAGGTCGCGCCGTGAATCCCGTCCTTGCCGATCCGCCCGCCCACCATGCAGATGCGATCGCCCGGGCGGATCTCCTTGGACTCGCAGGGGCGGCCCGCGACGATTCTCGGCATGAAACCGACGGTGCCGCAGTAGACGAGGGGCTTGCCCAGGTAGCGCGCATCGAAATAGAGCGCGCCGTTGACGGTCGGCACGCCGCTCTTGTTCCCCCCGTGCTCCACCCCGTGGCGAACTCCCTCGAGGATCCGCCTCGGGTGCAGGAGCCGTTCCGGAAGCGGCGCGCTCCAGTCGGGCGGCGCCAGGCAGAACACGTTGGTATTGGCGATCGGCCGCGCTCCGAGGCCGCAGCCGAGGATGTCTCGGTTCACGCCCACGAGCCCCGTCAGGGCCCCCCCGTAGGGGTCGAGCGCCGAGGGCGTGTTGTGCGTCTCGACCTTCACGCAGAACGCGTCGTCGGCGTCGAACGCCACGATTCCGGCGTTGTCCGAGAAAACGGAAAGGAGCCAGGGCCTCGCGATCTCGGCCGTCGTCCCGGTGATCGTCTCACGGAAAAGACCGTCAATCTCGGCCGGAATCTCGTCGCCGGGGCCTTCGGCCCGCTTCTCTCCCGACTCGTCCCGGTAGCTCACCCGGGCCCCGAATATCTTGTGCTTGCAGTGCTCGGACCAGGTCTGCGCGAGCACCTCCAGCTCGACGTCGGTCGGGTCGCTGAGCCCGTAGAGCCGACGCCGCTCCCGCTCCTGAACATCCGTGAAATGCGCCCGGATCGCGCGGAGCTCGGCGGCGGACAGCGCCCAGAGGCGGCTGCGGCTCAGCTCCTCGAGCTTCGAGTCGTCCAGCCCCTCGAGCTTCAGGGTTTCGAGCTTTTCGGAGGCGCGCAGCGAGACCTTCGGCAGATCCCGCCTGATCCGTTCCTGGTGAAACCGGTCGCTCTGGGTCAGCTCCGCCTCCGGCACGAGCGTGAAGGTCTCGATCAGCTCGTTGCAGAGAACGTCGCGGGCGAAGACCCCGAGGTCGGCGTCGCCGAGCTCCGGCCCCTCCAGGAGGATCAAGCTTCCGCTCGCCGCCCGCGCTTCGGCGATCGGGCGCTTCAGAACGATCTCGAACGCCTCGAGCATCGTCCTCCCGACGTTGTCGGTCACGCCAGGCCGGTAACGCCGTTCGATCGCCCAGAACTTCCCGGGCCGGTGGGGCGATGCCTCCATGAGATCCAGAATCCCCCCGTTCTTTCCCGCCGCCGAGGGGAGGATATTGCCCGTGAACATCCATAAAAGGACCCTGTCCCAGAAAACCTCGGAGAGCGCCGGGATGACCTCCTCCCGCCCGCAGGGAAGCTCGAGCCAGGCCACTTCGATCCAGCGCGCCCACCTGACTTTTCGCCGGATCTCGGGATGCGCGAGCTCCAGCTTCCGGAGCATCCCGTCGGCGGCGGGATCGGCGAACTCAGGGCGCATGGCCACTTCAATTCGGGCGAACACGCAACCTCCCCTGACCCGCCGCTTCGACGTCAAACCGCTCCGGCAAGACCCAGCCCAGCGTCTCAGGCAGGAGCCGATGCTCGAGCTCAAGTCCCCAAGCCTCGACTTCGGCGGCCGATCTCATGTTCGCGATCGAAAAGGCCTCCTGCGCGCAGATCGGGCCGCTATCGACCTCCGGCTCCACCAGATGCACGGTCACCCCCGTCACGCGAACCCCGTGCGCGAACGCCCGAGCGTAGGAATCCAGCCCGGGGAACGCCGGCAAGAGCGCCGGATGGACATTCACCACGCGCGCGTAACCCCTCTCGCTTCGAAACTCCTCGATCACGGCGGCATCCAGGACGCGCATGAAGCCCGCCAGGACAAGGAAGCGCGGCCGGTGTGGCGTGATCGCGTCCAGGAGCGCCCGCCCGTGCCGGATGCGCCGGTCGGCGGCTTCCGTGGCATCTGCGGGCGGAGGAACGGCAAACGCCGGGATCCCGGCAGCCTTCGCCTTCGAGAGGATCGGCGCGTCGGGACGGTCACAGATGAGCGCTCCGATCTCGGCATGGAGGGCGCCGCCGCGGATCGCCCGGTCGAGGGCTTCGAAGTTCGAACCTCGCCCGCTTCCGAGCACCACGAGGGGAATGCGGGCCGCGCTCATGCCCCCGCCCCCCGAGCAGCCGCGATGTCTCGCCTGTACTGACGGCCTTCGAATCGTACCGCTTCAAGTCGCCGATATGCCTCCGCGCGCGCGGCCTCGAGATCCTTTCCCAAGCCGATGGCCGCGAAGACCCGGCCACCCGCCGTCACGAGACCCTGAGGTCCGCTCTCGACCCCGGCCCAGAAGATGCCCGTCGCATCGGCGGGCGCCTCGATCGGCCGACCCTTTTCCGGCGCGCCCGGATAGCCTCGCGCCGCGCACACGACCGCCACGCAGGGGCGCGACCCCATGGGCACCCATGCGGGCAGCCTCGAGAGGTCGCCCTGCGCGGAGGCTTCGAGCCAATCCAGCAGATCCCCGTCCAGTCGGGGCAGCACCGCCTGTGCCTCCGGATCCCCGAAACGCGCGTTGAACTCCAGCACCCAGAGGCGGCCCTTCTCGATGTCCACCATGAGGCCCGCATAAAGGAGGCCTCGAAAGGGAGTCCCCCGGGCCCGCATCTCCCGCAGCACCGGCTCAAAGACCTCCCGCCGCGCGCGTTCTCCCCACTCGTTCGTCGCCGCTGAAACCGGGCTGAAGGCACCCATGCCGCCGGTGTTCGGGCCTGCGTCGCCCTCGAGCAGCCTCTTGTGGTCCCGTGCCGCGGGCAGGAGCGCGCAGCGTTCCCCATCGCAGAAGGCCATCCACGAGAGCTCCTCACCCTCGAGTCGCTCCTCGATGACCAGCGATCCGCCCGAGCCCATCAGCTCCTCGACCGCGGCAAGCGCTTCGCTCCGGCTCCCGCAAACGCGGACTCCCTTGCCGAGCGCCAGGCCGTCGGCCTTCACTACGCAGCTATCGAATCGCGCCAGAACCGCTCGCGCGTCGGCGCTCGAGCGCGCGATCTCGAACCGGGCCGTCGGCACGCCGGCCTCGCGCATGACCTCCTTCGCGAAAGCCTTGCTCGACTCCAGGCGCGCCGCCGCCCGCGTCGGCCCGAACGCCCGGACGCCGGACGCCTCGAACAGGTCGACCGCGCCGTCCGCGAGCGGATTGTCGGGGCCGATCACGGCGAGGTCGATCCGTTCGGCTTTCGCGCGAGTCGCCAGGCGCTCAAGCTCGCGTCGGCCATCCGAAAGCCGGGCCGCCCAGCGCTCCCAGGAGGAGGGCATTCCCGCGTTCCCGGGCGCGACGACAACCTGCGCGACCCTCGCCGAGGTCGAGAGCTTCCAGGCGATGGCGTGCTCCCGGCCACCTGAGCCGACAACGAGGACTCTCACCTCGGCACCTCGGCGACCCACGCGGCGAGTTGCTCGAGCGGCCACGCGCCAGGAAACCAGTCGCGGCCGGTGATCGCGTTCGCGAGCGACGGGTAGAGCTGTTCGGCGGTCTCGCGGGCCCGCGCCCCGAGCGGCTCAGGACCGGCCCCCACCCCGGATTTCCAGTCCGCCACTCCCTGGGCGCCCGCGCGCTTCTTCGCCTCGGTCACGCGGTCGTACCAGGGCGTCGCTCGATGGCAAGCGCGAAGAAACTCCTTCGAAAGAGGAACCTCTCCGACAAGAAGCCTGAGTTCGTCGGGTCCGATCGCGTCGACAAGGATGACTTCTCCGCCGTTCGCGCCGCTCCCCTTCGGGTTGACCTCGAGCGCCCACTCAAGCTTCCCGTCCGCGAGCTCGAGCCCCACCCTCCCGCAGTCCTCCCGAAGCCAGAGCGCGACCCACGCGCTCAGCAAGAGCGCCTCCTCGAGACGTGGAGCAGCGAGCCCCGAGATCGCGAGCGCCTCGGCATAGCCGACGGAGCGGTCGCTCGGCTCGAGCTTCGTGAAGAGCTCGATCGTCGGAAAAGCCCATCGCGTCCCCGGCCCGGGCTTCCTGTCCTCGAAGCCCCGCTCGGCGAGATACGCCGGGTCATTGCAAAGCCGCTCCTCGAGCGAGCTACCAGCGGGGCAGGAGAAGCGAAACACGAATTCCAGCGGTATGAGCTTGGGCGACCGCGCCTCGCGCGTCGGTCCGTAGTCAGGCACCTCGCGGCCCAGGACGCGCTCGAACCGCGGTCGCGCCACTTCGACGCGGCGGACGGCCAGGCGCCGGGAGGGAGCCTTCACTTCCGATAGGCGCTCGAGTGCTTCGCCCTTCCCAAGGAGGCCCAGATAATGAGTCGGCAGGCCGCTCCGCGCGAGCCGCTCGCCCAGGTCGGCCGCACGTCGAGCCCAAGGCGAGCGGGCCGACGACTCGAACCGCGAAGCCTCGGCCAGGAAACTTGCCGCCTCCGGCCCGCTCACAAGCCTCTTCCAGCCGTCCGGCGCCTCAAGCTTCTCGAACCAGTGGGCGGCCAGAATCGAAAGCGCCTCGCCCTTTCGCGCGAGCGCGTCCGGCATCCGTCCCCAGTCGAAGACCGAATACGCATCGCTGTACTCGAAAATCAGGGAATCGACCGTGCCCCGACCGGTCACGGGTAGCGCGACCGGACCCAGCAGATCCTTCACCGATCCCCGGTAAAGAGTCTTCGAGCCCATGCCTACCGCACGCTCGCCCGCTGGGCGGTTCGCACCGCCTCGAACTTCTCTCCCGCCGAGACGTCGGTCGGATACTGCCCGTCCAGGCAGGCCGTACAGGGCGTTCCCGCCTGAAGCGAAATCGCCGCCTGAATCCCCGCCAGGTCCTGATAAATGACCGCGTCGGCGCCCAGATCCTGCTCGATCTCCTCGAGCCCGCGGCCCGACGCGATCAGCTCCCGCCGGCTCGGAAAGTCGATCCCGTAGAAACAGGGGTGCTGGATCGGAGGGCACGTCGAAACGAGGTAAACCGCCTTGGCGCCCGCTTGCCGCACGAGCTCGATGATTTTTCGCGAGGTCGTGCCGCGCACGACCGAGTCGTCGACCAGAAGAACGCGCTTGCCCTCGATCTCCGAGCGCACGGGGGACAGCTTGAGGTTCACCGCCTTCTGCCTCTTTTCCTGGGAATCGAGGATGAAGGTGCGCTTGATGTACCGATTCTTGATGAGCACTTCGCGATACGGGATTCCGAGATCCTCCGACATCGCGATCGCCGCGATGCGGGACGTCTCGGGAATCGGCACGATGATGTCGGGCTGGATCCTGCCCGCTTCAATCTGGCTCTTCACCTTCAGCGCGAGGCTCCGGCCCAGGCTGATGCGCGCGCCGTACACGGGAACGCCGTCGATCACCGACTCCGGCGAGGCGAAGTACACCCATTCGAACATGCAGGGGCGGGGCTCCTTCCTGGAGATCACCCGCGAGTGAATCCTCCCTTGCGTGTCGACGAAGACGACCTCGCCCGGCTGGATGTGCCTCTCCACGTCATAGCCCAGAAACGACAGGGCCACGCTCTCGGAAGCGAACATGTGAGCCTCGCCCGTGGGGAGCACGCCCGCGCCGTCCTCGGCCCTCCGCATGCGCCGACGGCCCCAGACGAGCGGCCGGATTCCGTGCGGATCGCGAAACGCCACGAGCCCGTGACCCGCCACGAGGGAGACGATACTGAAGCTCCCGTTCACTTTCGCGAAGACGTCCGCCACGGCGGTGCAGATGTGCTCGAAGTCGAGCTCCGCCGCCGCGGTCCCGGCCGGCGATCGGGCCAGGGACTCGGCGAAGAGATTGAGCACCACCTCGGTATCCGAGTGAGTCATCAGATGGCGGCGCGCCCGGTCTTTCAGATCCGTGGCCAGCTCGTGGCAGTTCACGACGTTGCCGTTGTGAACCATGCCGAGCCCGAACGGGTAGCTCAGCAGGAACGGCTGCACGTCGACGAGATCGCCCTTGCCGATCGTACTGTACCGGGCGTGCGCGATGGCCATCGAGCCGGGAAGGGTCGCCATGTTTTCGCGAGTGAAGACCGCTTCGACGAGGCCCAGGTTCTTGACCCGGTGGAAGCCCGCGCTGTCGTAGGTCAGGATCCCGGCCGCGTCCTGGCCGCGATGCTGAAGTGTCGTCAATCCCAAGAACGCTTCCCGGGCAGCCTCCGGGCTGCCGATCAAGCCGACGACGCCGCACATAGGTGCGAGCGGTATAACACGTACAACTGGCAGGGCGAAACACACGTGCGCCGCGCCAAATCGTTGACACGTTGTTGCGCCTGGGCGGGAACTTCATTACAGTCGGGTCAGGGAGCTCGAAGCACCCAAACGCATCTCGCCAGGGAGGTCAGATTCTCACCCTATGAGTCAACCCAGTAGCCCCGTCACCGGAGTGATCGACGAGCGCAGCGTGATCATCGACTTCGGAAAATACGAGGGCAAGACAGTCCAGGAAATCGCAGAAATCGATCCGACTTTTTACAATCGGCTCGTCGCCGAGAAGGAAAACGGCGTATTCGCCATCCGGCGCCATCGCGACAAGACCTTCCGGCTCTATGTGAACCCCTTGTCCAGCATGGATAACTAGCCCCCTAACGGCTCGACGGCAGTGAGGTAATGCATGACCCGAGTTCATAAGATCGGGGCCAAGGGGGGCCTCGTTCTTCTGGTAGCCGCGACGGTCACCTTTTCTGCCGCACCTGCCCAGGCCTACTCCTGTCGCATCGAAGTCGTGAGAGCTGCCCCCGAAAACGCGCCCTGGGATATGGGCTGCGGGGGCCATTCCCTGGCCCCACCTCCCCGATACTCCGTGAACCAGCTTGGGACGATTCCGGTCTGCGGCGCATCCCCGACCTGCGCGTCCTGCCCTCCCCCGCCCCCCCTCGCACCGACGAGCGTCCCTCCGAGACTCGTCACGCTGCCCGAACCCCCGACAGGGCTGCCTCCTTGCGTCCGGTCGCCCACGGACGAATGGGTCGAGTGGGGATTCGTCAATCTGCACCGGAGCTGCTTCCGCACACTCTCTTCGCGTGATCGGGTCGATCTGACGGGCTTCGCGGCCCACCTGAGCAGCACGAACCCAGCCGGAACAAGCTGCGCCCTTCGGAGGTTTGAGGGAGCCGCGACCGCGGTCGTCCCCGACCAGCAGACCTGGGCTGACGAGTTCAAGCAGGATTACCCGGATCGCACGAACCCGGTCCCGAACCCCGGAGCATCGGTCTACAGGGCCTTTCGCACGGCGCGCGACGCCAACGAGCACTGCCTCGACCGGTTCAATCCCCGGCTCGCCCGCCGTGTTCGCCAGGCCATGGGGATCGAGGCGAGAAGCTCGAGCACGCGCGTCGTTCGCCCTCGCGTGAGTTGCTCGGAGCACGAGGTTTACGAATGCCAGGTGCAGGACAAGCTCGCCTGCGCGCGCCTGCAAGACGAGCTCGGACGGTCCTACGGTGAGGACGGCTCGATCGCGAACCATCCCGGAATACGACGCTACGAGTGTGACCCGGTCTCCCTGGGCAGCAGCCTCCTCGGCCTCACCGAAGGCCCGGTCATTCCCGGCCGGGTCGTCGCCAATCCGAGGATTCACCTCTTCGATACGACAGGGCGCTACCACACCCAGGCGGAATCAGCCGCCACGGTCCTGCACGAGTTCCTGCACGCCGCCGGCGGGCTAACGGCCCCAAACCACAACCACGGCCCCCTGGCCGGGGGCGCCCCGCCGCCCGGAGATCAGGTCTACGCCTGCGAGGCCCTTGCGTTTGCCCGTGCCTATCCCTCGCTCAGCGGCACCGCGCTCGAGCAGGTCTGCCGGGACTGCGCCGACTCCGCCCATGATCACCTTTGCCGCGGAGGCGTTCCCGTGCTCTCGGCGATGGGATGTCGCCGCTAGTGTCCGTGTATCCCCGCTGGATACAAATGCCTCGGAAGGCTTCCCTTCGAGGCAGCGAGTATCCACACGGAATACCTCCGCTGAAAGATCAGAGGTAAAAGTCGCCGCGGAAGACTTCCTCGGCGGGGCCTTCCATGAAGACCGATGAGCCAGCGCCCTCCCAGCGGATGGAGAGCGTGCCACCCGGAAGCTCCACCTGGACCGCACCGCGCGCGCGCCCCTCGGCGATGGCGGCCACGGCCGACGCGCAGGCGCCCGTGCCGCAGGCCAGCGTCGCGCCGGCTCCGCGCTCCCACACGCGCACCCGCAGCCCGCCGTCGCCTCTCACTTCGACAAACTCCACGTTCGTGCGGTTTGGAAAGCGTGAGTGCCGCTCGATCAGCGGCCCCGCCGATTCCACGGGCGCGTCCCGCACGTCGCCGTCCCAGAAGATCACGGCATGGGGGTTCCCAAGGCTCACCTCGCGGAAGCGCCAGGTGCGGCCGCCCGCCTCGACCGAGTCATGCCCAAGCACCCTGGGCTCCCCCATGTCGACCTCGACGAGCCCTTCCTCCCTCAGCGCCACGCGCTTCACGCCCGCCAGCGTCTCGATCGCGTAAGACGCCTGGTGCGGCTTCGGGCCGTGGCGGCTGAGGTAGAGGGCGGCGGCCCGGATCCCGTTCCCGCACATCTCGGCCGTCGAGCCATCGGCGTTCAGGATCTCCATGCGGGCCTCCGCAAGTCCGCTGCCGGAGGGCGTGCGCATCCAGAGAAGCTGGTCGGCCCCCACCCCGAATCTCCGATCGCAGATGCGCCGGACGAGTTCGGGCGTGAGCTTCGCCTCGAGCGCCGGCGGCTTGCCCAGGTCGTCGATCAGGACGAAGTCGTTGCCCAGGCCGTGCATCTTGAGAAAGGGGAGCGCCATGCGAAAGTGAAAGTAGCAGACCCTGGGAAGGCCAGCCAGCCAATACCGAGGTTGACATGCCAGCATCTATACTGGTACTATTACCGTATGAAATCCGAGAAGAAGGTTACGGTCATGCTCCCGGAGGCCCTGTTGGAACGCGCCCTCCGGGCGACCGGAGACGGCATCACGCCGACCCTTCGCAAGGGCTTGGAGCTCGTGGCCGCCAAGGACACCTACCAGGCCCTCCTGAAGCTCAAGGGAAAGCTCGATCTCAAGCTGGATCTGGACGAGTCGCGCCGGGACCGAGAAGAGTGATCGCCGCCGATACCAGCGCCTGGATCGATTTCACGAAGGGCACCCGCACGTCTGGGGCGGGGCATCTCGAAGCGGCTCTTTCCAAGGGGCTGCTCGTCATGCCGCCTCACGTCCTCTTCGAGCTGCTCAGCAGCCCGGGCGTCACCTCACATGCCGCCCAGAATCTTGTGAACCTCCCACGTCTGGAGCTACTGCCCGGCTTCTGGGAGCGAGCGGGAAAGTCTCGCAGGCAGCTCCTTCTCAAGGGGCTGAAGGCGCGCTCCATGGACTGCCTCATCGCCCAAGATCGG
>CAYJTX010000048.1:0-8658 GCA_964372615.1 uncultured Bacteriovoracaceae bacterium
CAGGGCACGCCCCGTCTGCGCGAACTTGTAGAAAAAGTAGACGTTGGCGCCGTAGAAGATCACGATCGCAAGCGCCGACATGCCCACCATGAATCCGAGAACAGAGAGCTGGAATCGCGGATTGATCAGGAAGATCTTCCGGTTTTCCGGAAGAAACTGAGGAGCCGGCTCAGGCGTCGGTGCACCCACCACTCCACCCCCACCTGACGTGTCCACCGGTGCGCCCCGCGATTGGTCCATAGTTGGATGCCCCTCTTCTCCACCCTGCTTATCGGCAGGCCTCGGCGCAGCCCTGAAGTCATTCATCTTTTTGTATTTTATCTCATGAGTTCAAAGGCTTCTATTATCTCGTAGCGCCGAGGGTCCGCGCCCCTGCGCTCCTGGACAGACCGGGTCCGAAGGAGCGCAAACTGGGTGACTCGCCACTCGGCCAGAAGGGGCGAACCCCTCATCGGAGCTGCGCCCACGACTCGCAGCCGACCCAAGGTCAGGTGCGCCTGAAAAGCTCGCGCCTCACGCGGAATACCTCGCCGCGCCAGAGCGGTTTGGATCACATCCGCGAGCTGATAGAGCCCATCCCCCTCGACGCTGGTCCAGAGCACTCGGGCGCGATCCCGGTCGGGAAACGCCCCGAGCTCACCGGCTCGCACTCGGAAGGCCGCTGTTCCGCGAGCCGCCTCCCGCCCCGCCTCCCGAAAAATCGAGAGCTGACTCTCCGGAACCGAACCGACGAACCTGAGAGTCAAGTGCCAGTCCATGGGATCGGTCCACCTCACGCCTTGGGGAGGGTTCGCGGCTCGAGTGGCATCAAGCCAGGTCGCGCCGACTTCGCGCACTTCCGCGGGCACCGGAACAGCGAAGAAGATCCGTACTGGATTCACGCCATCCATTGCACTAGACCCGTCTTCATGGCTCGACATACCCGGCTTCTCATCGCGCTCGTTCTCGGCGCCGCCCTCGGCGGACTCCTGCACCCCTGGAAGGATAACACCGCCCTTCAGGCGGTCGCCACACACGGCCTTCAGCCGGTCGGGCAGATCTTCCTGCGCCTGATCTTCATGACCGTCGTGCCGCTCGTCTTTTCAGCCCTCGTGCTCGGCGTCTACGAGCTCGGCAAGGGAAGCGGTCTCGGACGCGTCGCCGCGAAGACGCTCGGCTTCACCGTCATCACGAGCGCCTGCTCGGTGCTCATCGGCATCCTTCTGGTCAATACCCTGCGACCGGGCGCCGGGACCGGCATCGACCGAGAGATGCTGAGCCAGCAGTCGGGCGCAGTCGCTGCGCTCACCGAAAACGCCGAAAGGGCGAAGCCGGCGAGCCAGGCGCTCGTGGAGCTGATCCCGAAAAACCCGGTCGAAGTCGCCGCGCAGGCCCTGTCCGGCGAGATGCTGGCGTTCATGGTGTTCTCCCTCATCTTCGGAGTCGCCCTGACCCGGGTGGACGCCGCTCGCGGCGGGTCGGGCGCGATGCACTCGTTTCTCGAGCAGCTCTTCGCCCTCTCGATGAAGATCGTGGACTTCGCGATGGCGCTCGCGCCGTTCGGGGTCTTCGCGATCGTCTTCAACACGCTCTTCCGCCTCGGAGCGGGAATCCTCGGCTCGCTCGCCTTCTTCGTCGCGGTAGTGGTCGCGGGGCTTCTGATCCAGCAATTCGTCGTCTATGCCGCGCTCCTGCGCTTCGGCGCCCGGACGTCGCCCTGGCGTTTCTTCTCGGCCTGCCGAGAGGTGTATCTCACGGCATTCTCGACGGCCTCCTCCAACGCGACCTTGCCCACGACCCTGGAGACCGCGGAGCTCAAGCTCGGCCTGCCGCCGCGCATTTCGCGTTTCGTGCTCACGGTGGGCGCGACCGCGAACCAGAACGGCACGGCCCTCTTCGAGGGCGTGACCGTGCTCTTCCTGGCCCAGGTCTACGGGATCGAGCTCGGCCTCGGTCAGCAGCTTCAGGTCGTGCTCATGTCGATTCTCGCCGGAATCGGCACGGCGGGTGTCCCGGGGGGTTCGCTCCCCATGATCGTGCTCCTCCTGCAGTCGGTCGGAATCCCGGCGGAGGGCATCGGCCTCATCCTCGGCGCCGACCGCTTCCTCGACATGTGCCGCACGACAGTCAACGTCAGCGGCGACCTGGTGATCGCGGCTCTCGCCTCCAGGGGCGAAGCGAAGGCCTAGGCCTTCGCGGCGTCCTGAAGGAGCATCTCCAGGGTCGCGACGAAAAGGCCGGCCAAGATCGGGCCGATGAAGACCCCCGCGAAGCCGAGCGTCTGGAGGCCACCGAACGCGGCGATGAACCCGAGGAGCGGGTGCAGGTTTCCTCCACCCTTGAGCACCATTGGCCGGACGAGGTTATCCAGCACGGTCACGAGCAGGGCCACGATCAGAAGCGTGATTCCCACGCCCCGGCTCACGGTCACGAGCTGGTGGATCCCGACGCCGAAGGTAATCGGCGCGGAGCCCACGAGCGGAATGAACGATGCCAGAAACGCGAGCAGCGCGATCAGCGGCGTGTTCGGCACGCCGCTGACGACGCACGCGACGCCGAAAACGAACGACTGCGCGAAGCCCGAGACCACGGCGGCGAGAATGACCGAACGGCACATCCCCCCGAAGGAGCCGATCATCCGCTCGGTCTGCTCGGAGCTGAGTACGGAGTTCCTCCGAACGAGCCGCACCACCTTCGGCCCGTCGACCAGAAAGAAGTAGACACTGACGACCATGATCGCCAGCGCCATGGTCATTCCCGGAAGTCTCGCGACAAAATCGCCCAGAAGGTCGGCGAACTTCAGGCTGACCGCCTTGGCGAGATCCTGCGCCGCCTGGAGCAGCTCGGCGGCGTCGAGGGGCAACCATGCGGTCACCGTGTCGATCGCTCGCTGCGCGCCGGGCGAATTCACGATGGCCTCGAAGGGCGTGTCACCTGCCGCGCGGGGAGCCTCCCTCCAAACCTTCACCTGCTTGAAACCCGCCTTGGCTCCGACGAAAACCAGAGTCGCTCCCGGAAGCACGATCAGGACCGTCATTCCCAGGGTCACGAGCGCGGATGCGAAACCCGTCCCCAGCTTCCTCTTCTGAAGACGTTCGACCAGGGGCGCGAGAAGCACGGCCAGCACGGCGCCCATCGCGACCGGAAGCAGGAGCGGCGCGACGACGAGAAGAAAAGTAGCAATGACGAGCAGTGAGAAGAGTGTTCGGCCCATCGACGCGACTCGTTCGCTAGGCGCGCGATCCTCTCGCTTCGACCGGCTTTCGCTCCTCGAGGGTGCCGAAAACGTAGTCCCAGAGCGGTGAGCTCACGCCCCAGCGGGCCTCGGGGCAAACAAAGTGGTGGTGCATGTGGTTGTGCTTGATGAAGCGCCCGAGCGCCGTCCGCGGCCGGAAGTGGTGAACGGCGAAGTGTGTATAATCGTAAATCAGGTACCCCACGATGAAAAAAGCGAAGAACGGGTCCACCCAGAGCGGACCGAGGAGCAGCTTGAAGAGGGAGTACATGACAAACGCGATCACGGCGCCGCCGATCGGCGGCATGACCAGGCGGGTGGCGTCCTCGGGGTCCTCGTGATGCACCCCGTGAATGAACCGGTACACCGTGGCCGAGAAGGCGCCTTCGCCTTTGAAGTGGAAGACGAAGCGATGCAGGATGTATTCGGTGAACGTCCAGACGAAGAGGCCCAGGAACCCAAGTCCTCCGACGGCCGCGATCGAAAGATGATCGACAGCGAACGATCGCCAGAGCATGTACGTAACGAACGGCACCCAGATGAGAAGGGGCGTAATCGGATGGACGTGAGTGCACCATTCCATCCAATCCTTCTTAAACAAGCGCGGTGACGGCCGTGAATGCGACTGCATCACGGCCGACTATATAACGACCAATTGCGTCAGGCAATGCGCCTTTCGGTTGGATCTCGCCCGCCTCTAGGGTAGCGCTCGAACTCATGCAGACGATCCTCTGGCTGGGTGGCCTGGTTCTCGTGGTCGCGGGCGCGACCCTCTGGCTGCGCTCCGCCCTCAAGGCGGAGTGGGTCCGATCCACCGAAAGAATGTCCTTCGATTTGATGGATAAGATTTCAAAATCACAAATGAATTCATCCTCCGACCTGGGCGATCGCGTCGGCCGCTCCGTCGGCGAGCTCAGGGAAGCCTTCCTGGAAAAAGTCTCGAAGAATTTCACGGAGGCCCAAAGGGGCCTGTACGAAGCGCTCGCCACCGGCCGGCGCGAACAGCACGAGACGCTCGAGAAGACCATCAAGACCCTCGATGACCGCTTTCGCTCTCTCGACAAGCAGGTGCAGGAAAAGCTCGAGGTCATTGGCAAGAGCGTCGAGACAAAGCTCAACGAGAATCTCAAGGAGGGCTTCCAGCATTTCGAGCGGGTGCAGAAACACCTGAAGGACGCCGAGCTCCGGCTCGCGTCTCTCACCACGGTGGGCCAATCGATCTCGGACCTCAATAACCTGCTCAAGCTCCCCCATCTGCGGGGCAGCTTCGGCGAAGCCACGCTCGAGAAGCTGCTCGCGGATTTTCTGCCGACCGGTTCCTATGAGCTGCAGGCGGTCGTGGTACCAGGCTCCACCGAGCGCGTGGACGCGATCGTGAAACTTGCGCGCTCCGTGCTTCCGATCGACAGCAAGTTTCCGCGCGACCAGGTCATGCCGCTCTTCGAGACCGAGGACCCGGCCGCGCTCGAAACCGCGCGAAGAGCCCTTTCCGAGTACATTCGAGGCCAGGCCCGGCAGGTCGCCGAGAAGTACATCCGGCCGGACCACGGGACGACCGACATGGCCCTGCTCTTTCTCCCGAGCGAGACCCTGTATCTCGAGGTGGTGCGCCACTGGAAGCTCTTCGACGAGATGTGCCGCCTGAAAGTCTATCCCGCCTCGCCCAACACGCTCGCCATGGGTCTGAGAAGCGTGACGATGGCGCAGGAATACTACGACCTCGCGCGAGGAGTGGAGAGCACGGTCGAGGACGTGAAGAAGGCTCGCAGGCACTTCGAGCACTTCGAGCGAAAATTCGAGGATCTCGGCAAGGGCCTGCGCAAAGCGCAGGAGGCCTTCGAAACGGCGAACACTCACCTCAACCGCTACGGCTCGAGCGTGCAGCGGCTGGTGGGTGACGAGGACGTGGCCGAACCGGCGCTGCTCTCCTCGCCGGCGCCTGAGGGCGCCGCGGCCCAGCTCCCCGCGAGCTAGCAGGCTCCTGAGACATCAGCGCTCCGTTCTGGCTGGAACTCATCGCCTATTTTCAGCTACTTAAACATATTAATAAGTAGTTATTAACTTTATTAGTATTATTTAATATAAGCCGACGGCGTGGTAACCTGGATCCTGGATCGGGTCAGGCCGAAGACCCAGTCCTGGAGGTGGCCGTCATGTTCCCCATCGTCGCAATTGGAGCGCTGGTCGCCGCGGGAGCGGCCGCAGTGGCCGCCTCGTCACAGTCTTCGGGTCCGCCCGCCCGGGAAGCAGGAGCTTCCCGCTCCCAAGCACCCGCGGGCAGCAGCTACCTCGTCACGCCCATTCCGTCGGGAAATGGCGCGCAGGCCGAGCTGGCCGCCGTGGAGGCCGTTCGGAAGCTTACCGTCTAGGCGGCGCCCGAGGCCTCGGCCTGCCACTTCGGGCGCGAGTTGGGCGCCAGATCCGGGTCGATTCCGCGGTTGATCGCGACAGCGAGCGCCAGCCACTGGAGCTCGACGAGCGCCGGTACCCAGGCAAGCGGCGTCGAGCCGTAGATCCCGATCGAATGGTTCGCGCGGATCTGCCCCTGCCGAGTGTCCCGAGGAACGCTCACGTGCCAGAGGCGGTCCTCCGCGCTCAACGCCCAGTGGGGGCCGTGAAAAAACTCCTCGCTCCCGTAGGCGCGAACGGGAACCCGGGCCATCTCCATCATCTTGAGGGCGCCTTCGCGCGCGAGCCACTCCCCTTCCCACTCCCCGAGGATGACGGTCGGCCCATTGCCGCCCCGCCTTTTCATCAAATCCAGGTCAGGCTCGCCGATGCTGCGGACCGCGTCCCACTCCTCGATCGCCCGCGGCCCGATCAGGAGGCTCGTGGCGCCGCAGACGGCGCCCGTGAGCGCCGCCGTGTGCGGCTCGACCTTTTCCGGAGGCACCGTCTCGAGCACAAAGCGCGCGTACTCTGGGGAGCGCGATCCCTTGGCGCAGACGAGAATCGTGAACGCTCCCACCCGATCCGCAAGCTCGAGCGCCTGCAGGGTGATCGGATTGCACCCGCGGTGGCTGAATCCGAACGCCCAGTCGCCGCGGGCTGGAATGACCTCGGAGCCGACACTCTGGCTTGGGCAGGCGATGACGGGCAACCGCGCCCGGCTTCGGTCGCGGAGCAGCGTCAGCGCCGTGAAGCGCGCCGCGAAGTGGCTGCTGCCCACTCCGAAGAGCAGCACGCGCTTCGGCGCTTCGTGAGGAAACTCGCGGCTCGAGAGGCTCGCCACCCGCTCGGAAATCTCGCGCCAGTGGTCGCGCTGGGTTCTCAGGGTCTCCTCGACTAGGGTCACTTTTTCCATGGGTATCTTTCTGTAAGCTCCGAGAAGAGGTGAACCTGGCTCACGCAGGCCTTCCTCAGATCATCGACGAGCAGGCTTTCGTTTTCCCCGTGCGCGTTCGTGTACGGATCCTCTACCCCGATCAGGAGCGCGGGCACGCCTCCGAGCGCTTCGGCAAAAGGTTTGACGAACGGAATGCTCCCGCCACAGCCGATCTTGAGCGGCTTGCGGCCGTAACCCTTCTCCATCGCGGCTTCCGCGGCCTCGAACGCCGGGCCGCGCGCGTCGGTCGACCAGGGACCCGAAAGGGGCGCGGAGGCCTCGTCGTCCTTGAACGTGACCTCGAGGCCCCAGGGCACCGCGGCCGCCAGATGCTTCCTGAGACTGCGCAAAACGAAGAGCGGATCCATGTCGGGCACGAGTCGCACGGTCACGCGCGCCCAGGCCGCGTCGTTGATGATATTGCCCGCCTGCGCGCGCGAGGACGCCTGAAGCGCATTGACAGTGAGGCTCGGGAAGCGCCAGAGCTGCCCGAGCGGCGAAGGCCCCTCCTGAAGGAGGCGCGCTCCCGGGAGCATCCCACACTGCTTTCGGAAGTCTTCCTCCCGGTACGGCAAAGCTCGGAGGTCTTTCTCCTCCTCGGCCGTGAGCCGGCGAACCTGCTCGCGCACACCCTTCACCGCGATACGGCCGTCGGCGTCGACAAGCGTCGCGAGCAGCTTGGCGAGCGCCATCGCAGGATCGGGCACCGGCCCGCCCCACATCCCGGAATGAACGGACTTCGTGAGCGCCCGCACCTCGAGCTCAAGCGCGACCATTCCGCGCAGCGCCACCGTAAGAGCGGGAATGCCGCAGTCGAAGTTGGTCGTATCCGTGAGAACGAGCACGTCGGCGCCCAGCTCCTCGCGATGCCTCCTGAGGAATTCGGGAAGATGCGAGCTCCCCGTCTCCTCCTCGCCCTCGATGACGACCTTGACGTTCACGGGCAGCTCGCCCACCGCCTCGAGATACGACGCGATCGCGGCCGTGTGAACAATGATGCCCGCCTTGTCGTCGGCGGTGCCGCGGCCGTAGAGGCGCTTACCGCCCGGGCCCTCGGCGAAGGTGGGCTCAAAGGGCTTCGACTTCCAGAGCTCCTCGCGACCCGGGGGTTGCACGTCATGGTGCGCATAGAGGAGAAGCGTCGGCCGCCCCGGCGCCCGGAGCCGCTCGCCCACCACGTAGGGATGGGTGCCCTCCACCTCAATGAGGCGTACATTCTCCAAGCCGCGCCGCTTCAGGAGGGCCGCGACTGCCTCGGCGCTGCGTCGTACTTCGGAAGCCGGAAACCCCGGAAAGCTCACGCTCGGGATGCGGACGAGCGTCATCAGATCTTCCAGATGTTCCTGGAATTTTCGCTGGCAAAGCCCGGCGGCAGGATTCACGGGTTCAAGCTACTGGGCCTCCTACTCGCTTGACAACCAAAAAGCCTCCGACCAGGGTGGGCAGTCGATGGCCGCTCCCGCGCACTCCACCCGAATCAAGCTCAACGCGTCGTTCTGGAAGCACGGCGGCTGCGTGCCGTTCTCGCAAGACGTCATCCCCTCGAGCCTCTTTCTGCGCCACCGGCACTTCCTCGTCATCGACGTCGAGACGAAGCAGCTCGTGCAGGATGTCGGGGGCTGGGACCACGTCGACAAGCTCGGCATCTCGGTCGCGTGCGCTTACGACAGCAAGACCGATCAGTTCCTGTCCTACGAGGAGAAGGACTTAAGAAAGCTCATCAACCTCTGTGAGGAACGCCTCGTCGTAGGGTACAACATCCGGGGCTTCGACCTGGCGGTGCTCGCGCCCTACGGGCTCGACCCGAAGGACCTCGACGTCTTCGACCTCATGTACGACCTCGCGGCCCTCACCCGGCAGCGCTACCTCAAGCTCGAGCACGTGGCGCAGGGCACGCTCGGCACCGGCAAGTCGGCCGACGGCCTCCAGGCCGTCGAATGGTACAAGGCGGGCCAGATCCAGAAGATCATCGACTACTGCCTGCAGGACGTGAAGGTCACTCGCGACATCTTCCAGCACGGCCGCCAGAACGGCTTCGTGAAGATCCAGCGCTCCGCGGGGAACCGGGTCCAGGTGGCCGTCCTGTGGAATTGAGTCGCCCCTAGCCAGGGGTGAGACC
>CAYJTX010000048.1:8668-13165 GCA_964372615.1 uncultured Bacteriovoracaceae bacterium
CCCACTGCAACAGCCACCCCCCCACCCACCCCGGCGCCCCCCGCTACCCCGCGCCCACGCCCCACGCTTCGAACTCCGCACCGTCCCAGGCGCTGTCAGGAGTGACTGAGTCCGCGGCGGTTCCGTTCGTCAAGCCGCATCTCTCGATCCTGTGCATCCTCGGGCTCCTGCATCTCGTCGGCATGGCCGGCGTGTATCTCGTCTTCGGGCTCTCCGCCTACCCACGCCAGGAGTGGATCATCGAGTCACTGGGAGCGATTGTCTGCCTCCTCCCGGTGGTCCACCTGCTTCGCGGCCTGAGCCCGCTCCCGACAGCCGTCCGCTACCTCGGCGCGATGCTCCTGCTGCACTCCATCTGGGACGCGCTTCACTGGCCGGGAGGGCCCATGATCGACACCCCGATGGAAGCCTGGATTCCACGGATTTGCCCCGGCATCGACGCCGTCCTGGGCTTCTTCCTCGTCCTGCGGGGAAAGTGACCGATCGCGTCGTGACAGGCCCGCGTGGGCCGATACACTGGATACATCCACGGACGGGCTCCGGCAGTGAACCCATGGAAGGGTTTTTCTCACCTCTCCCCTACGCAGCCTGATCCCCCGGCCACGCCCTAGTACTTCTTGGCCTCGCCGGCCGGGACGGTCGCGGCGGCCGCCGGCGTACCTGCCGCCGGCTCCCTCTGCGCGGGCGCCCCCCGCAGCGTCGCCGTGATGAAGTTGCTGACGGCTTCGCTCGCCACCCGGTTCCAGCCGCTCTGGCTCCGGCAACCTCGCTTCTCGAGGAGCGAGCCGTCGGCGCGGATCAGCCGCACCCGAACCGGCGAGAGGCAGCCGCGAAAGGCCTGGTCCGCGCCCTGGAGCGACGTCGCCAGGTGCGCGAGGTGCTCCCGCGCAAGCTCTCCGGGAAGCCCCTGGGAGGCGGGCGTGCGGCCCTGGGCCGCCATGCCCGCAGGCGGAAGCTCCGTGAAGAGCGCGGGCTGGACCGTGACCGTCGCGCCACCCGCGTCCTTCGCGATCACGTGCAGCGTGAAGCTCGCGGGTCCGGCCCACTTCTCCTGGGGCCCCGCGTACTCCACGAAGGCCTCGACGTAGGGAACGTTCGTGGCCGTTTCGTTGCCATCGATCGTCGTCTGGCTCTGCATGCTGAGACAGCCCGAAGCCGAAAGCGCCGCCACGACTCCTATCGGGAGTATTCTCATGACCGACCTCATGGCTTCACCTCCGCGTTCGCCCGGGCAGCTACCTGCGTAGTCTCCGCGTGATCAGCAGGAGAAGCGGCGAGCGTGAGCGGAAGCGGAACCCGCTTGGCGCAGGCCGCGACGCTTCCCTGCGTGAAGGCGGGCAGCGTGCAGCCCGGATTGGAGACCAGGCTGGCGAGAACCGAAGAGACGGCCCAGCCGCTCTCCGAGTAGGTACCGGTCCCGCACGACTGCGCCTCGGAGACGCCCATGCAGGTCAGCAGCAGCTCCCAGGGAGCGCCGGCATCCATCCTCTGCAGCTCGCAGGGGGCCCAGGACTGAGCCACGAGCCGGGTCATTTCGAACTTTCCTCTCTGGGGATTCCTCATGACCAGCTTCACGAAGCCGCTCCCGAGGCGAAGAATCGGCTCGCCCCGCTGATCCTTGCCCCAGACGCCGATGCCCCGCCAGGTCAGGTCGGGCTCCTCAAGCGCGGGCGGACGTTGGATCTTCAGATTTCGAACCTGCGCCTCCATGATGTACGCCGTCTTGTCGGGGAGCTCCTTCTTGTACCGCCGGAGCCAACCGAGCAGCTCTCCCTTGGCGCCGTGAAAGACGGTCATCACGCGAGCCCATTCCTCCTTGGTGACCTTGGTTCCGTCGGGTCCGTCTCCGCGGAACTCGAGGTTCGAGCACTTTCTTCCCGCGAACGGGACGGCGTCGAGCGCGGCACGGGTCTTCTCGTCCATCTGCGCCGGAGCGGCGGGCTTCCGCTCCTGTTCCACCGGCTCCACCCCGGCCTTCGCCGCCTCGGCGGTCTTCTTGTCGATCGCCACCTCCGCCTTCGAGCGGTTCATGCGCACGACATGGGTGTCGTAACTCGCGACGTCTTCCTCGGGGGACGGGCCCATCGGTTTGGCCAGCTCGGCTTCCAGATCCGCCGCCGCGTAGGTGTCGACATCCTCGTCCCTTGCGTTGGCCATTTCGGCTTCCTGCGCGGCTTTGTGGGAAACCCGCTCCTGCTCACGAGTTGCCTGCGGGTCAGCCGACACCTCGCGTTCGACCATGCGCTCGGCCGGCCGGTCATCCTGCCTCGCCACGGCGCCCACGTCGCGAAATCCCTCGCCCTTGGCGGCCGGCATTCGCTTGCCCTCTCCCACGACGTCCTTTTTGAAATGAGAGGGCTTCAGCATCACCGCGACTTCGCCGTCGCTCGGTTTGGGCCGGTTCTTTCGAACGACGTACTGAACGCCGAGCGCAGCCGCCACCGCCGGAACCGCCAGAAGAAGGTACTTCCAAGAGAAGTTGTTCATGGAGATCGTTGCCCCCGCCCGAGGGCCTCCTCTGGGACTTCATCGGCGGAATCCTGGCAAAAATTCAGTCGCTCGGAATCGCCCTCTTGGCGCTGGGCGTCAGCCCGACGTGATCCAGACATAGCGCCGCGTCTCATAGAGCCGCTGCTCAGTGTCGTTATGGTCGTCGGTCAGCAGCTGGTCCGCTTCATCGACCGAAAGCCTGGGGATAGGTCGCAGGCGGGTGGCTGCCTCCGCCGACCAACGCCGAAGGGCCACGGGCCCATGGGCGACCGCCGCCCGGACCCGGCCAGCCAGGAGCGCCGCTCCCGTCTCCGCGCTCGGGTCCGCGGCAGGATCGGGAGTGGAGACGACGAGAGTCGTTCCCACCGGCAGGTCCATGGCCGCGCTCGACGGAAAGACCGAGCCGATCGTGGCCTCGAGGCGCGGCAGCAGTCCGCTTTCGGCGAAGACCGTGTGGAAATTCGCCACGAGTACTCCGCCGGGCGCGAGATGCGCCCGGACCAACTCGAAAAATTCACGGGTCGTCAGGTGAAAAGGCACGTAGCTGTTCAGAAAGGTATCGAGAAGGATGTAATCGAAGACTCCCTGCCAGCTCCGCAGAAGCTGCCTGCCGTCGCCCACCCGGACGTCGACTCCCGACGTCTGGCCGAGCGGCAGCCACGCCCGCGCCACCGCCACGACACCGGGGTCGAGCTCGAAGGACGTGATTTCCGGGCTTTCAGGCCCGAACACCCTTTGAAGCTGCCAGGGGATCAGCCCCCCCCCGAGCCCGAGGACGAGAACTCGCTTGGATGCGCGAACGGCCGGGTTCGCCGTCCACATCGCCGCGGCAGTCGAAAAGTTGTAGTACGCGTAACGGTCGCCCGAGGTCAGTGGCTCGCCCTGGCTCCAGAGAAACTGGAGCGCGCCGTTGAGAGCCAATGCCCTTCTGCCGTCCTGATCCCAGACCGCGACTCTTTGATAGGGGCTCTCCCGAATCTCGACGATGCGATGATCATAGAGCTCACTTCCGCCCCTCCAGGGGCGTGGATCCACCGACGAGCGGTTCGCGATCGCTCCGGCTCCCGCTCCCAGTCCCACCGCCATCGCGGCGCAGGCTGCAAGCGCGGTCCTTCGGCCGCGCAGGAGCCAATAACAGCCGAGCGCCAGACCCCAGCCACCGAGCAGCCAAAACGTGGCGCGCGTGCCGAGCGCAGGTACCGCGAGGAAGGCGGTTCCCCAGGCCCCCACGAGATTGCCCGCGGCCGACCAAGCCAGGAGCCGCGCGAATCGGGCGCCGCCCCCTTCCTTCTGCAGCCACGGAAGTACCGACGCCCAGAGAACAGACGGAACACCGACGACGGCGAAGGCGCCCGCAACCGAAGCCGGAGCGAGCGAGACGCTGACGAGCGGGTCCAGGGCGTGCGCGGCCCAGAAAGGGACCGAAGCCGCGAAGGCCCCGCCGACCGCCAGCGGCCACCCCGGACCCCGCCGGCAAAGCCAGCCCACGAACCCGTACCCGGCCATATAGGCCACCAGCACAACACCGATCAAGGCGGCCCACTGGTGCAACGACGAGCCGAAGTATGGAGCAAGCACCCGACCCGCCGCGATCTCCACTCCAAGAGTGAGGACGCCCGAGCCCAAAGCGGTCAACTCAAGCGCGAATCTCACGTTCGCGGCCGGCGTCATGCCCCGAGAATCCCAGATGAATCTTTCCGCGTCCACCGTCTTTGGGTAGGCTCCCGGAAAGGGGAGAGAGTTCATGTCCCGCACTCCGGCCGTATCGTTCGCCTCGCTCATCTTGTCCCTATCCATGGCGCTCTTGGGAGCTTGCCAGACGACCCGCCCGATCTCCGACGATCTCCGCCAGGACATCCCGGGAGAGGAGCCAGGCCACGACCTCGAAATCGTCGCGATCGTAGGCACGAACGATATCCACGGTGCGCTGTTGCCGCTCGACGCGCGCACCAGGGACGAGGTGCCGATCGACTACCAGCGGGGCGGGGTGGCCTACCTGGCCTCGTA
>CAYJTX010000049.1:0-12976 GCA_964372615.1 uncultured Bacteriovoracaceae bacterium
TCGCGCTTGAATTCGCTCAGATCCCCTACCCCGCGCAACTCATTGATCTTCTTGCGCGCGCCTTCGATCGAGTAGCGCTCTTCATACAAGAGCTTGCGAACCATCACGAACGCTTCGACGTCGGATCGGCGGTACACTCGACGTCCGGTTCGAGACTTTTCCGGAGCAAGGAACCGGAACTCGCTCTCCCAGTACCGCAGCACATAGGGCTTCACGCCCAGGAGACGCGCAACGTCACCGATCCGAAAGTAGAGGCGATCCGGGATCGCAACAAAGCGCCGAGCGGCAGCACGCCGCTGCTCACGCTTCGTCGTCATCGTCGTCGTCGTCCTTATGGCGAAGCGAATCAGGCTGAATCGGCTTGCCTTCCAGTGCCGCGTTCACCTCCGCGCGAAGCACCTGGGACGGTCGAAAAGTAAGCACGCGTCGAGCGGAAATCTCAATGCTCTCACCCGTTTGGGGATTGCGCCCGATACGCGCGCGCTTTTCGCGCACAACGAAATTCCCGAAGCCGGAAATCTTGATCTTCGACCCTTGCGAGAGTGTTCCCTTGATCGTGTCGAAAACCAACTCGACCAGATCGGCAGCCTCCTTCTTGGAGAAACCGACCTTCTCGTACAGCGCCTCAACGATATCCGCTTTCGTCATCGCCACGGCTGGAGATCCCCCTGATCTAAGTTCGCAATGCGATTCCTAATTCTCTCTTCCAAGCCTCGAGGATCTGAGCCGAGGCCTTTTCCACTTCAACTTCTTGCAAACTGCGGGTTTCATCTAAAAAGATAACCCGGACTGCCACGCTTGTCATCCCTTCAGGCACCTGTGACCCCCGATAAATATCGAAAACCTTTGCGACCTTTGCTAACGGCCGCGCCGCCTTCATGGCCACCTGAGTAATTTTGTCGGCAGACACGCCCCCGGCGACCAGAAGCGCGAAGTCGCGCTCCATGGGGGGGTACTCGCTCCAGCCCTTGAACTCGACCCGATCGCCCGCCCCGCGGCACTGCCTGGCCACGAGCGCCCAGTCCATCTCGGCAATCCAGAGCGGCTCACGGAGCTTCAAATCCCGACCGAGGCGCGGATGGATCATGCCGGCGGCGCCCGCGACTGATTTGCCCGCCAGAATTTCGACGCTCTGGCCTGGATGCATCCAGCCCGCGGCCTTCGCCTGCGCGCCGGAGCCGGTCGGCTGAAACCGAATTCCCCTCCCGCCCAGCTCACCGAAAACCCGCTCCAAGGCCCCCTTGAGGTCGCTGAAGTCGACCGGCACCTGATCCGCCCGCAGCCCTCCCGCGGTCCGGGGACCACTCATCGCGACTGTCAGCTGCAAGCGCTCCAGGACGCCCGTCTCACCTTCACCTTGCGCCTGCACCCCATCGGCGGCGTGAAACGTCGGCCTGAGCTCAAAGAGCCGAAGCGGCAGGGAGTCCGTTCCGAAATGCCGGTGCCAGTTGTCGAGGGCATTCCGCACGAGGCCGGGAATGAGCGAAGGAACCATCCACTCGTGCTCCTCGCTGAGCGGATTCTGAACCCGGACCTCCGGCTTGAGTCCGAATCGGCCCAGCCACTGCGCGCTCGAGAAGCCGAAATTGACGACTTCAAGAAAGCCGGCCCGCGCCAACGCGTCCTTGGCCGCTTCAAGCTGAAGCCTTGCTCGACCGCGAGCGTCCGCCGCGAGCGGCGTCGGCGCGGTCGAGAGAGTTGGAATCGTCTCCGGGATCCGGTCGTAACCCACCGTCCGCGCGACCTCCTCGGCGAGGTCCTCCCCGATCGCGAGGTCCCAACGGTAGGGCGGCACGCGAACAAGCCACGAGCCCCCGTTCGCCTTCACTTCGCACCCCTGCCCGGTGAGCGCGGCCTCGGCCTCGCCCGGCTTGAGTGGGATACCCAGGAAATCCCCCAGGTAGCTCTCCAGGACTCGGATCTCGCGGCGGGTAACCGCCTTGCGGGACGGAACCGCGGCTTGTGTCGTCGCGACGACCTTCCCGCCCGCCCACTCCGTGACGAGCGCGGCCAGCCTCGAGACCGCGTGCTGCGCGCCGGAGGGATCAATCCCGCGCTCGAAGCGATGCGAAGCCTCCGTATGCCTCTGGTGCCTGGCGGCCGCCCTGCGCACGCGCATCGGCGAGAACTCGGCGCACTCGAGAAACACTCGGCGGGTCCCGTCGACGACCTCGGTGTTTCTGCCGCCCATCACGCCCGCGAGCCCGATGGGCCGCCGACCCTTCGCCCCGTCGGCGATCACGAGCTCACCTCCGCCCAGGCGGATCGTCTTCCCGTCCAGCAGCGGCAGCACCTCGCCCTCTTTCCCATCGCGAACGCGAATTTCGGCGCCCTCGAGGCGGTCGGCGTCGTACGCATGCGTCGGATGGCCGAGCTCGAGCAGCACGAGATTCGAGGCGTCAACCACGTTGTTGATCGAGCGCGTGCCCAGGCTCTCGAGCCGGCGCCGCACCCAGGCGGGCGACGGACCGATCTTAACGCCCTCGAGGAGCGCTCCCCAGAACTGAGGCCCGTCTTCGCCGGCATCCAGGTGAAGCGCGATCGGACACTGCCCCGGCGACAGCGCCTTCACTTCCGGCCGCCGCGCGGGCTTCCCCAGCGCCGCGCCGAGTTCTCGTGCCATTCCGTAGTGACTGAGACAGTCGCCCCGGTTCGCCGTCAGCTTGAAATGGAGAAGTGTATCGTCGCGTTCCAGAACCTCGGCCAGCGGACGGCCCAGGGGAGTCTCGGGCGGGAGGATCAGGATCCCCTCAGACGTGTCCTTGAGTTTGAGCTCTTCCTCGGAGCAGAGCATTCCGCTCGACTGCACCCCGCGGATCGTGTTTGCCGCGATCTTGAGACCGTTCGGAAGCTCCGCTCCGATCTGCGCGAGCGCGACCTTGTCGCCGACCTTCATGTTCTGCGCCCCACAGACGATCTCAAGCGGCTCTCCCGATCCCGTCGTCACGCGGCAAAGACTCAGCCTGTCGGCCTGCGGATGCCGGTCGCGGGAGACGATCTGCGCCGTCACCACTCGTTCAAAGCCTGCGCCCAGGTCGACGATCTCCTCGACCTCGAGCCCCCTGCGCGTGAGCAGCTCCGCCACCGCGCGCGGGCCTCCCGCGCCACCCAGGTCCAACATCTCCGAAAGCCATTTATACGATACACGCATCTCAGTATCTCGCGAGCGCCCCGCCCTCAGAACTGCGACAGGAACCGAACGTCGCCTCCGTAGTTGAGACGAAGATCCGGAATCCGGTGCAGGAGCATGGCGATCCTCTCCACTCCCATTCCGAAAGCGAAGCCGGTCAGCCCGGACTCGCGAACGTCGCCGTACCCCGCGAGCTCGAACAGGCGCGGATGCACCATGCCCGCGCCCAGAATCTCGAGCCAACCGCTCCCCCGGCAGATCCTGCACGAGGCGACTCCGGAGCCGCGGCACGAAAAGCAGCTGACGTCGACCTCCGCTCCGGGCTCCACGAACGGAAAGTAGCTCGGCCGAAACCGCACCTTGGCGTCCGCGCCGAAAACCTCCCGCGCGAAGAACGCGAGCACGCCCTTGAGGTCGCTCATGCGCACGCCCCGGTCGACCCAGAGCCCCTCGATCTGGTGAAACATCGGCGAGTGCGTAGGATCGTTGTCGCTCCGGTAGACCGCGCCCGGGCAAAGGATACGCAGGGGCGGCTTGCGCTCGCGCATTGCGCGCATCTGGACCGGGGAGGTGTGCGTGCGCAGGACGACGCCCGGGCCAAGATAGAAGGTATCCTGCATGTCGCGAGCGGGATGATCCTTGGGAATATTGACCGCCTCGAAGTTCATGAATTCGGTCTCGGCCTCAGGGCCCGTCGTCACGTCGAAACCGAGACGAGAAAAAACCTCCAGGATCCGCCGAGTGACCTGGGTCAGCGGGTGAAGCGCGCCCCGATGCGCCGACCTCGACGGCAGGGAAGGATCGATCCGGTCGCTCGCGAGCTGAACAGTCAGCGCCTCGTCTGCGAGCGCCGCGCGCCGGACCTCGAGAGAAGCCTCGATCTTCGCCTTCCACGAATTCGCTGCGGCGCCGATCTTCGGCCGCTCGGCGGGATCGACCGAACCCAGACCCTTGAGAACCTCGCTCAGGGCGCCCTTCTTGCCGAGCACGGAAATGCGGACCTGCTCCAGCGCATCCAGACCCGAGGCCGCGGCCACGTCCCGAAGCGCCCGCTCGCCAATCGCGTCGAGCTTTTCGATCATGCCGATCCCGATCCGTTGCTAGTGCGCCGGCTGAAGCGGCCGAACGGAATCGACGATGGCCGTGAAGCCCTTCGGGTCGAGCAGCGCGATCTCGGCCAGCACCTTGCGGTCCAGCCTCACCTTCGCCCGGATCAACGCCGCGACCATTCGACTGTAGCTGATGTCGTTCGCGGCGGCGGCCGCGGACAGCCTCGCTATCCAAAGCTGCCGGAACTCCCGCTTGCGGCGACGGCGATCCCGGAACGCATAGATGTTCGCGCGATCGACCGCCTCAGCCGTGCGCTTGAACTTGTTTTTTCGGCCGAGGACGAAACCTTCGGCGCGATCCAATACCTTGTTATGTCTTCGGCGACGCTTGAATCCACGTTTTGCGCGAGGCATGGTCGATCACTCCCTCAGTTGGTCCCGTACGGCAGGCACTTCACGATGTGCCGGACATCGCCGGAGAAAAGATGCCCGGCGACTCTCAGACGACGTTTGCGCGCGGCGCTCTTGTTGCCCATGTTATGGCGCTTGTTCGTTCGCTTGAACTTCACGCCCCCGTTGGCCGTGAATTTGAAACGCTTCGCCGCTGCCTTCTTCGATTTCCGCTTCATCTGATTCCCGCAGTCCTTTCAGCCCGTCAGCCCGTATCTGCCTCGATCAGGCCGTAGCCCGAGCCTGCCCCTCAGTGGATGCTCTTCCTTACTGGAGAAATCCAACCCAAGTCAAGGCGATCTTCTTGAATCCGTTGGGTAATCTGAGTTAAGCGCGATCCGTGGGAGTCGGGGTCCCGGCCGGGGCCGGTGTCCCCGCTGGCACCGAAGCCTTTTGTCCGGCTGAACTCTCCACTTTCGGCTTACCTGCTCCCTTGGCGGCGCCCGAAGTAACCGGGCGCTTGCCGCTGGGCGCAAGAATCATGATCAACTTTTTGCCTTCCAGCTTCGGCGTCGCCTCAATAATAGCGATGTCCTTCACCATCTCGGCGAGCTGGCGCATCATCTTGTAGCCCTGATCCACGTACGCGATCTCACGGCCGCGGAACATGATGCTGATCTTGGCCTTGTCACCATCCAGGAGAAACTCCCGGATGTTTCGGAACTTGTATTCCCGATCGTGCTCCTACGTCTGGGGCCTGAGCTGCACTTCCTTGACCTTGATTACGGTCTGCTTCTTCCGGGCCTGATGTTCCTTTTTCTTCTTCTCGTACTTGAACTTGCCGTAATCGCAGATCTTGCAAACCGGAGGCTGCGCGTTCGGCGAGACCTCCATGAGGTCCAGACCCTTGTCGCGGGCCATCTGCAGGGCCTGAAAGGTGGGAACAACTCCGATCTGCTCGCCCTCCAGGCCAATCAGGCGGACCTGTGGCACGCGAATCCGCTCATTGATGCGGTGTTCGTCCCGGCTCGGCGGCGCGAATCGATCTCGCGGAAATCGGGGTGGCCTGGGGGGTCTGGGGAAGGATGGATTTGACGGACTGGAAGGACTCGACGGACTGGAAGGAGTGAATGCCATTCGGTTTTGTTTTTCTCTTGGGTTTCGACGGGGAAACTAGGCCCCCGGCGCGGGAAATCATCCCTTTCCTGATCAGAAATACCCGGAAATTCCAGGCACTGTCAAGAAACGCCAGGGGCCTTAGGTCATCTTGGGTTGCGCAGCCGTCAAGCCTTGGGGGCGCTTGCGCCCTTGCCACTCTTGCGCCGGGCCGGGGCTTTGGAAGCCTTGGGAGCTTCGGAGGGCTTGCTTCCCACCCGGCGGACCGACTTCAACAGGCGCTCGAACTCCTTGCGCTGGCCGGTCACGAACTTGCGAAATTTCTTGAACTCGCCCGGAATTTGCTTCTGAAATCGCTCGAGCTCCTTGCGCTCGCGCTCGAGAAACGAAAGCACCTTGCCCACGTCGGCACGCAGGAGCTTCCGAACTTCCTTCTTTTGCTTTTCCGCGTATTTGCGGGCGTCTTCGATCCAGGTCTTGTCGCTCAATAGGGACTGCAGCTGAATCTGCGCGTCCTTTACTCGCGAGACGATCTTCTTGATTTCAGAATTCATGGCGGCCATGAGTTTTCCCTTCATGTATCAGTGAGCCTCCGGCTCCAAATCCCGGATGGATTTCCCCGTCCTGACTCAGAGTGTTAGCAGCTTCAAAACATCGCGTCTACCGCGAAAACCAGGTCACCCTGGCTCCGCGCCTACTGATCCCACGTCTTCGCGATCGGGATCCGCCGCCCGATTCCGAAAGCCTTGCGGGTCACCTTCAGGACGGGCGCCGCCTGTCGGCGCTTGTACTCCGTCATCTCCAGCATCTTCAGAATCTCGCGCACCCACTTCGGATTCCTTGTCGCACCGGCGAATCGCTTCTCCAGCTCGTCGACGGGAGCCCTCTGCTCCACGTACTGCTCGAGCACGGCGTCGAGCGCCTCGTACGGAGGAAGCGTGTCCTGATCCGTCTGGTTCGGTCGAAGCTCGGCCGAGGGCGCCTTCGTCAGGCAGCGCTCCGGTATCCGCTTGAGATGCCGGGCGAGCTCGTAAACCCGCGTCTTCCACAGATCCCCGATCGGCGCGAGCGCGCCGGCCATGTCTCCGTACAGCGTGCAGTAACCCGTGGCCCGCTCCGACTAGGTCCCGGTCGTCAGCACGAGCGCTCCATAATGATTCGCGAGCGTCATCAACGTGAGGCCCCGTAATCTCGCCTGAAGATTCTCGACGGCTACGGGCGCGAGCCCCCCCCGTGCCTCGGCGAGCTCCCGCTGCAGGGTCGAGAAGGCGAACTTGATCGGCCTCACCTCGAAGCCGATGCCTAAATTCCTCGCGAGCGCCTCGGCATCCTCCAGACTGTGGGGCGACGAAAACTGGCTCGGCATGGCGATACCCAGTACCTGCTTCGACCCAAGCGCCTCCACCGCAAGCGCGGCCACGACCGAAGAGTCGATCCCGCCGCTCAAGCCGATCAGGGCCTTCTTGAATCCGGTCCTCGCGAAATACTCGCGGATTCCCGTAACCAGGGCCCGCCGAAGAGTCTCGATTTCACCGGCTGGGGCGTCTGAACACCCCGCGGCCGGCTCGACCCACTGCAGGGACCTGCGCGCGGGATCCCAGTCGACGACGCCGAACGCCGGCTCAAATGCGGGCAGGCGCCCCGAAAGCGCGCCGTCGGCGCTCATCGCGAAGCTACCCCCGTCAAAGAGAATCTCGTCGGTCGCCCCTGTCTGATTCACGTAGAGAAGCGCTGCGCCGAGATCGCGCGCCACCTCGCGATGGAGCGCTTCTCTTCTTTCGCGCTTTCCCCATTCATACGGGCTCGCGGAGATGGAGATGACCAGCCCCGCTCCGGAAGCGCGGTACGAGCCGATCGGGTCGCGGCGATAGAGCCGCCGATTCTGACCGGGGTCGCTGGCCCAGAGATCCTCGCAAATCGCCAGGGAGACCCGGTTTCCGTCGATGTACCAGGTCTCAGCCGGCGGTCCCGGCTCGAAATACCGGGCCTCATCGAAGACGTCGTAGGTCGGCAGCAGCACCTTCGACTGGGTATGCACGACCTTTCCGCCCTCGAGCGCCGATACCTGGTTGAACGCACCCCTCCCGTCTGCGGCGGGATTTCGAGCTACGTGCCCGACAACGAGCGCGCAGCCCCCACCCCTCGTTGCGTTCGCCAGATCGGCGACGGCCCTCTCATTGCGGTCGATCATCTCGGGCCGGTCCATGAGATCGTGTGGAGGATAGCCGCAGACCCCGAGCTCCGGCGTCACGAGCACGCGCGCCTGCGCCTCGCGCGCGCGGCGATACATCTCCAGTATTCCACGAACATTCGCCTCGAAGCTGCCGACTACCGGATCCAGCTGCGCCAGGGCGATTCGCACGGAGGTCGGCGCTAGCTTCGCCTCTGCATCTCGCTCTTGTCGAAGAAGTAGGCGATCTCGCGCTCGGCCGTGTTCGGGCTGTCCGAACCGTGAACTGCGTTGGCTTCGATGCTGTCCGCGAAATCCTTGCGGATGGTGCCGGCAGCCGCCTTCGCTGGATCGGTCGCGCCCATGACCTCGCGGTTGAGGGCCACCGCGCCTTCGCCCTCCAGAACCATGAGGAGCACCGGACCGCTCGTCATGAAGTGAACCAGGCTCTGAAAGAACGGACGGTCCTTGTGCTCGATGTAGAAGCCTTCCGCCTTTTCACGGGGGAGGCGCGTGAACTTTGCGGCGGCGATACGCAACCCCCGCCTTTCGAACCGCGAGATGATCTCGCCGATGACGTTTTTCTCGACTGCGTTCGGCTTGACGATTGAAAACGTCCGCTCGATGGCCATACCCGAGGAACCCTCGTGATTTCTTTTGCATGCGAGCCACGCGGCTCACTACGTGTCGAGCCTCCAGGCTCGACACGGTCTTGGTTAGTCCACTAACTCGATTCGACCCGGAGCGAAAGCGGAAACGTGGCTAACGTCCGCTCATCGCGTCGCGCAATGAGACGCCCATCTCGGCTGGGCTTCGGCAGATCCGGACTCCAGCGCCTTGCAGAGCCTGGAACTTCTCCTCGGCGGTCCCCTTGCCGCCCGAGATGATCGCGCCCGCGTGGCCCATCCGCTTTCCCTTCGGGGCGGACGCGCCGCCAATGAAGCCGACGACCGGCTTCTTTTTCATCTCTCTGCGGATGTAGTCGGCGGCCTCTTCCTCGGCGGAGCCACCGATCTCGCCGATCATGATGACGCCGTGGGTTTCCGGGTCACCTTGAAAGGCCTCGAGCACGTCGACGAAGCTCGTCCCGTTGACGGGGTCTCCTCCGATCCCGACGCAGGTACTCTGGCCGATCCCCAGCCGGGTGAGCTGGTGCACCGCTTCATACGTGAGCGTGCCCGAACGCGACACCACGCCGATATTACCCACCTCGTGGATGTGGCCCGGCATGATGCCGATCTTGCATTGGCCGGGAGTGATGATGCCCGGGCAGTTCGGTCCGATGAGCCTGGATCGCGTACCCCGCACATACCGCTTGGCGGCGACCATGTCGCGAACCGGGATACCCTCAGTGATGCAGGCGATGAGCGGAATGCCCGCGTCGGCCGCCTCGCAGATGGCGTCGGCCGCGCCCGAAGGAGGCACGAAGATCATCGTCGCGTTCGCGCCGGTCTTGCGCACGGCCTCTTCGACCGTATCGAAAACCTTGAATCCCTCGTGCTCCTGCCCTCCCCGCCCCGGCGTCACGCCCCCAACGACGTTTGTCCCGTACTCGCGACAACCTTTGGCGTGGAAGAGCCCTTGCGAGCCCGTGATGCCCTGAACGAGAAGCTTCGTGTTCCTGTCGACCCAGATTGCCATGGTCCTACCCTCGCACCGCGGCGACCGCTTTTTTCGCCGCGTCCGCGATGTCGTCGGCCGGTGTGATCTTGAGCCCCGAACCAGCCAGAAGTTTTTTTCCTTGCTCGACGTTCGTTCCCTCGAGCCGCACGATGAGCGGCACTCGAAGCTCCAGCTCGCGGGCGGCTGCGATGATTCCCTCGGCGATGATGTCGCACTTCATGATGCCCCCGAAGATGTTCACGAGGATCGCCTTCACCTTCGGGTCCTTCAGAATGATCTTGAAGGCATGGGCGACCTTCTCCTTTGAAGCCCCCCCGCCGACGTCGAGGAAGTTCGCCGGCTCTGCGCCGTGCAGCTTGACGATGTCCATCGTCGCCATCGCGAGCCCCGCACCGTTCACGAGACAGCCGATGGTCCCCTCGAGCGCGATGTAGGCGAGGTCGTACTTCGACGCCTCGACGTCCTGTGGGTTCTCCTCCGCCAGATCACGCATCTCGACCAGGTCCGGATGTCGGAAGAGCGCGTTGTCGTCGAAGCCGAGCTTGCCGTCCAGCGCGGCGAGGTGACCCCGCTTCGTCACGATCAGCGGGTTGATCTCCACCTGCGAGCAGTCGAGCTCCGTGAAGCAGCGGTAGATCCCGCCAAAGAAACCGACGGCTTCCTTCACCTGATCCGCGGCGAGACCCAGCGCCTGCGCAAGTCGGCGACCATGAAACGGCTGGTAGCCGATCACCGGGTCGATCGAGACCTTCACGATCTTCTCGGGATGCCTGGCGGCGACCTCCTCGATCTCCATCCCGCCCTCGGTCGAGGCCATCATCACGACCTGGGACGTCTCCCGGTCGAGCACCACGCCGAGGTAGAGCTCCCGCGCGATTTCGGTTCCCTCCTCGATCCAGAGCTTGTGGACCTTCTTGCCCTGGGCGCCGGTCTGCGGCGTGACGAGGGTCTTACCCATGATCTCGCGGGCGGCGCTGCGAACCGTCGTCAGGTCCTTGCAGACCTTGACACCTCCCGCCTTGCCGCGCCCGCCGGCGTGTATCTGCGCCTTCACGACCCAGACGCCGTTGCCGCGTTCCTTGGCGAGATCCTGAGCGGCCTTCTCGGCGCGCCCCTCCACGTCGGGCCCCTCCTCGACGAGGCGGCCCTCGGGCACTCGAACCTGGAATCGTTTCAGCAGCTGCTTCGCCTGATACTCGTGAACGTTCATTTCGCCTACCTTTGGGGGGCCTTCAGTTTTCGATGACGAGGGCCCTCCGGTCAACGCCAATCCGGCTGCAATTCGATTGACCCCCTCGAGCGCTGGGGCCGATAATTCATCCACCGTGCGTCAGTGCCTTGTCATCGCCTGCCTCGCGCTCTGGGTCGCGACTCCTCCGCCTCGTGCGCGAGCGGAAGGGCCGGAGGAGATTCCAGGGAAAATTTCGGGAAAGCTCCAGGACATGATCGGGTGCAAGAAGCCTTGCACCGAGTATTCGGGTGCCGCAGATGAGGATGGCGCGGTCACGGAGCACTGCGGTCCGACTCCTCTGCCTGGCGGCGGTTCCATGGACGACTACAACGGCTGCGTCGGACGCACGCGCGCGCAGTACCAGCAGCTCGGGCCTCACTGCGAGGTCGTGCGGTCGGTCGAGTCGGGGATCCAGACGAACCTCATGCTGGTCGGGGTCTATACCGCGGCGGCTGGCGTCTGCGCGGCGGCCTGCGCGGCGAGCGCCGCGAAGATCGTGATGGAGCTTGCGGGAATCGCCACCTTCGGCGCAGGCTCGCTCGCCGCCCAGGCGCTCGAAGCGGTCGAGACGGCCTGCAAGTTCGGAACGTACGGCGCGGCCGCCGCCGACGCCGCGGGCACCCTCAAGCTGATGATCGAGGGAAAGCCCTGGGAGCAGTGGTGGATGATCCCGGTTTACGGCCCGGGCGCGGCGGGCTCCATGGCCATGGCCGGCATCGCAGTGGGGGCGCAGACGGTGGGCCGCGAGGCGGGCAACCGTCTGGCCAAGGAGGGCGCTCAGACCATTGCCGAGAAAGCGACTGATCAGACCCGGGAGCAGGCCCTGAAGACCGGCGAAGAAGCCGCCGACAAGGGCTTCGGCGAGCTCGCGGCCTCCTGCATCTCGGCCGCTTCCCTCGGCCTCGCGGCAGTCGCGAAAGCGGCGACACTGGGAGTCGCCGCGGGAGTTGGAGCCGCGAGCTGCATGGAAATAGCGAACCTCCAGGGATGGGGTTCAGTCAAGCCGCAGGGGCAGTCGAGCTCGGCGAGGTCTGGGGCCTTCACCGATCTCGGTGGACAGCAGCAGACCGGTTCGACCGTGGACGGGGGAGACGCGCCGCACGCTTACTCGGCGAACGTTCCTGAAAGTACTGATCTGGACGGCCCTCAGTTTTCGGGGGCCCTGGGCGACGCATCCGGCAGGATCTTCAAGTCGCTGCCCAACAGAAACCGCATCGGGTCGGCGGCCAAGCTGGCATTCAACGTCACACCACGCTCGATCGCGCGGCGCGTGGCGAGCGGCGAGACGCCCGGCAATATCCTAGCAGGCCTGAACGGAATGAACTCAGGGCTTGGCAGCGCGTTCAAGCGCCTCGATCAGCTGGCAGCCGAGGGCAGGATCAGCGGGAAAGGATTCGGCGCCGACGCCGGGCTCTACCGCGGCGGAGGGGGCGGCGGCGGCGAATCAGGCGGCGACGACTTTAATCCCATGTCGATGATTCAGGGAATCATGGATCAGATAAATCAGCAGGGAAAGGGTTCCACGCCCACCGACATCAAGGGCGTTCGCGTGGTCGGAATGGCCTACGAAGGCGGCCGCACCGCCGAGCAGATCGCGGAGAACCGCAACCTGAGCATCTTCGATCGGGTGAGCTACCGGTACCTCAAGGTCGGCGGGCGGATGCTGCCCTAAAAGCCCAGCAGCTTTCTGATCAGCGAATTGACCACGTAGCGGGTCGGCCGAAGCTCGCGCTTGCGGATCTCGTCGGCCTTCTCCTTCTCGAATCCCTCTACGGATCTGACGAGCGCAAGCCACTCGTCGCGGTTGGACTCCTGATCCTCCGACCATTTCTCGCGCAGGGCCTGGACCTTCTCGAGCTCGGTGCCGTCGAGCCACACGCCGTGGGAATCCGGGCAGCGGTCGATCACGACCCCTGAGTTGTACGCGTAATTCACCGCCTGCATGGCCTTGGAGCACTTCGGGCAGCGCTCGACGGAGCGCTTCTCGTCCTCAGGGACGCCCGTAAAAGCAGTGTTGATGGCTTCCTCGATGAGGTGGGCGCTGAACTTCTCTTCCTTCGTATCGACGATCGCGATGAGCTCGCCCTCGTCGAGCCAGGTCCCCCTGCACTTCGGGCAACGGTCGATCTGGACCTTCTCGTAGGTTTCGTGCTTGAGCTCGGCTTCGCATTTTGGGCAGTTCATGGCCCGATTCTAACCGACGTCCCTCGGGAGGGCTAGGAGCCTGTCCGGGTAACGACTTGCCGTAGCCTATCTGGTGCGGTCCA
>CAYJTX010000050.1:0-2938 GCA_964372615.1 uncultured Bacteriovoracaceae bacterium
CGAGCGGCGCCTCAGGTGCGAGCGGCGCCTCAGGTGCGAGCGGCGCTAGCGGTGCCTCGGGCAGCTCTGGAGCAAGCGGCGCTTCGGGCGCGAGCGGACGGACCGGCGCGACGGGCGCTTCGGGCGCGAGCGGACAGACCGGCGCGACGGGCGCTACGGGCGCCACAGGCCCCGCCTACGTCGTCCGGCAGAGCAGCGGGATCACCCTTTGCGACGACATTTCGTCCGGGACCACGTCGGCGACGATCCAAGCCTGCATCACCCAGGCGAATGCCGCCAGCGGCGGGACGGTCCTTGTCAAGGCCGGTGATTACACCGTTTCGAACCTCAGCCTCTCGGCGGGCGTCACGCTCCGGGGCGAGAACTCGGGGCAGTCCAACACCATCCTCTTCCGGGCGGACGGATCGAACCCTATGATTTCGACGGTCGCGAGCGACACGGCCATCGAGGGGATCACGTTTTTCCTCACGCCGTACACGGCTAGCGGCTTTTCCGCCATTTCGCTCGGCGGTTCCACGGTGACCCACGTGCGGATCGAAGGGAATCGCTTTCTTAACGACGACGCCCAGTTCCAGTTTGCGATCCGTGGTTCAGGAGGCATCTCCGCGGATTACAAGAAGAGGATCCTGATCCGCGATAACGAGTTCGAGACGACCCAACCGCAGGGCTGCCCGTTGATCGAGTTCGCTGGTCCGGCGAACGAGCTGCTCGACAGCGAGATCTCGGGGAACCTGATCAACTGCCCGAATATCAACCTCGATGCTTATGTCACCCTCAGTGGCGGCGACGTGTCTGGCGGCAACGAGCGGGTCGTGATTACCGCCAATCGCGTCGTCGACGCTAACTCCAGCGACAATGGGGCGGCGTTTTTCCTGTACAACATGAAGGACTCTTCCTTCATCGGGAACTTCGCGCGAGGACTTGCGAGCCTGCTGTCGCTGGACGAAACGGTACCCGGGTTGACTGATAACGTCCTCGTCGTAGGCAACAATTACGGAGGTCCCATGGACGCCTTCGTATTCTGGGCGGGGACGAACATCCGGGCCGTCGCGAACCACTATGCAGGCGGTAGCCCGCTCTATTCTGGTCCGGTAACCCCCACGCTGGTCGGGACGGAAGATCTCCAGGACAGCGCCGTGACGTCGGCGAAGATCGCCGACGCCGCCAAGACCCTCAGCTGCACCTACAACGCCACATGCGCTTCGATCAGCGACAACGACAACACCAACGTGACACTCACGGCTTGTGCCGTGGGTTATACCCGAGTCGGATACATGTGGACCTACTACGGAACAGCCGCAAACTGCACGGGCGGCCCCTGGGTCTTGGACGGCCACGTCACGTTCGTCCCGCGGAGCGACGATATCGTGCAGTTCTTCCAGAACACCGGCGGAGTACGGAGGGTGAACGCCAGACAAGTCTGCTGCAAGCTACCCTGAAGGCATTCTTTCGGTGGCGCCCTAGCCTACGTGGCCCGCCGGACCCTGGGGATCGTCCCGTAGCCGTGATCGCCCCAAGCCGGCCCCCAAGAATTGCGAAACAGGAACCGCCGCCGGTCAGGATCGTAACCCGCGAGCAGGATCAGTGGCCCAAGCAGCCTTCGCCCGTGCGTTCGCACTTCGCCGGGTCGCGCGCGGAGGGGAGGCGGAGGTTCCCGCGGAATCGGGTAGCCGGAGACCGTTACCAGTCCCATCTTTTGCAACGCAGTGGTCGACATGGCCTGGTTCATGTGGCTCGCACCTGCGCTCCACCAGGGGCCATGATTGTTCATCGCCCGGCCGTTGCGCGTGCCGCGTCTATGCCCAGACCTCGGAGCTTCTTGAGTTGAGTGCCAGGTCTCTTCCACGCATGCGCCCAAGAGAAAGGCCGCTATCCCCCGACCTCGGTATCAAGCGCGCCGACGATATCGAAGGACTGGCCCACGCGCATGAGCAAGGTGCATGCCCGCGCCCGCGGCCGAGGACCTGTTATTCAACGGAAATGGAAAAAACCGAAACACCGCGGGCTCCGGGGAGCGGCTTCTACCATTTCCAGGCCGATGCCACGACGAATCAGGGGGCAAACGCGCTGTCTGGAACCCTCTTCTCCATCGACGAGGTAATTGGTATCTGGGGCACCCGATTCACGAGCGGCGACACCTTTCCGGCCGGGACGATTTCGGATCTGATCTGGCTCAACGCGGGCCAGACGGTGGCGGTCTTCCAATACAACGGCTGGGCGAGCCCTGCGGGGATCTGCGGAACCAGCGGCGCGGCCTATCCTTGTTTTCTCGGGATACCTCGTGAACGAGTGTGGTGGGTCTGAAGTAGCCAGAAAATTTGCTCGGGGCCGAAACCTGCCAGAACGCGGTTTCGATGCCGAGCAACTGCTTGTTCCGCCTCGAAACCGCGTTCTGGCAGGTTTCAGGCATCTGCAAATCCAAGGGCTGGAATTTATCAAGAAAACACTGACCCACCACACTAGCGTGCAGGAGCGGGATGCGGTCTAACGTCCCGGAGAGCCGGCCTTCGGAGCGGGGAAGGCTCGGGGCTCCGGCCGGCACACGCTGAGGCGCAGGCGAGGGGGCTGACCGCGGTTCCTCCGGACAAACCACCAGGGCCGGGCGCCCATCCGCATCCGGCTTGAAACAAGTCCGGATGGAGCGCGAGACCGGAACAAGCGGCTGGTAGAAGTCCTGGCGAACGCGCAGCCCTACCGCCAGGCCGCGGGCATGGGCTGAGTCAGGAGAGAACAGCCCCGAAACCAGCAACGAAGTCAGGAGCGCCCGGAACAGTACCGCGAGACCGGCAACACAGGTCCCTCGGATTCGCCCCGATTTCAGCGGCTCATTTGATACATCACGTCGTCTCAAACGCACACTCAGCCTTTCAGTGTCGAAACGGTGTTTTTTTAGAGGAGGCTGAATTTTTCGAGGCCGCTTTGCGTCAATGCAGGGACC
>CAYJTX010000050.1:2948-12918 GCA_964372615.1 uncultured Bacteriovoracaceae bacterium
GGGGTTTCGTGATTTTTAGGTTCGTGGTGGTAGGTTGTTCGCTCAGTGAGGAAACGCGATAAATGACGCGACAAGTAGTTTCCCTGGCCTATTACAAATGGGTCCTGGGTGGGTGTCTGGTGAGTGTGGTTCTTGGAATCGGAGTCACGCTCCTCTTCAAGAACGATCCGCTCCTCGAGGATCTGATTTCAGAGCCTACGCATCGCCAGATCGCGCGCCAGATGGTCGCGCCGAAGGCGACGCCGGCTTCGCGCCAGCACGCGGTTAGGTGAGACTTAAGCCTGAGATTTGAGTGTCGCCCGAATGGACCGCTCCACGTGAGCGAGCGTTTTGCGCAGCTTCGCGATGTGGACCAGGCCCGTGCCGGGTATCGCCAGGGGCGCGGTCGTCACCCCGATCACGATTCCCGTCGCGTTCGAACGGACCCGGGTCACGGTCTTTCCGAACGGGTTCAGGATCGACGCGATCAGATCGCCCTCGTAGACCAGGTCTCCCGGCTTGACGGAGAGGTCGAGAATCCCCCCCCGCTCCGCGCGAACCCAGTCGCTCACTTTCACGATCACCTGATACGGAGGTTTTCGCTTCTCGCGCGCGGGAACCATTCCCTCGGCGGCAAGAACCGCGAGCACGCCCCGCGCGCCCCCCCGCGAAACCCGCCGGGAAAATCGCCCCGCCTCGCCCGCTTCGAACAGAATCGTCGGAACGCCCGCCCGGGTCGCCGCGCAGCGAAGCGAGCCGGGCAGCCCGACGTTGTCGACGACGATGTTGGCGCCGAACTCGCGCGCGAGCTTCCGGACGCGCGGGTTGGACATGTCGCCCCGGACATGCGGTAGATTCCATCTCCCGCTGGAAGCGGTGTGCAGGTCGATACCGAAATCGCAGCGGGACACGACCTCGCGAAACAGGCGCCAGGCGAAGCGCTCGGCGCTATGCCCCTTCTTCTTTCCGGGAAAGAAACGATTCAGGTCCCGGTGGTAGGGCAGGTACCGAGACTGCTCGAGGAACCCCGGGATGTTCACGACCGGAACCGCGATCAGGGTACCCGCGAAAGTTTCGGGATCCAGGTCCAGAATCAGCCGCCGGACGATATCCACGCCGTTGATCTCGTCGCCGTGAACGGCCGCTGTCACGAAGGCAGTCGGCCCCTCGCGCTTCCCCCGCACCACCGTGGCTGGAACGTGGATCCCTCCGGAGGCGAACGACTCCGAAACTTTAAGATAGATCTCGCGGGACTCCCCTGGCGAAATCCGGATGCCACCGACCTCGATGGGCTCCATTCGCCATCATACTAGCCCCAGGCCGCCCCCGTGGCCACACCTCGGACAGACTCGCCCTTGTGGCTACGCCTTCAGGGCCGTACATTCCCCCGCGTGAGCCGCCGACGGAAAACCCCAGAAGTCCTGCCGCCCGAAGAGGACCTCGAAAGGGAAACCCACGAGGAGCCCGAAGAAGCCGACCTGGAGGTGGGCGACGATGATTCCGGCGCGAACCTGCCGGAGGTCGCGCCGGACACCGAAACCGATGTCGGGCCCGCCATCAGCCCGACCGACCCACTTCGCCGGTACATGGATGAGGTGAAGCGCTACCCGCTTCTCGAGCCAGAGGAGGAGTTCGCTCTGGCCATACGGTTGCGCGATACCGGGGACCTGGAGGCCGCCCGCCAGCTCGTCTCGGCGAACCTCCGGCTCGTCGTCAAGATCGCCTTCGAGTACCGGAGCTACTACTCGAACCTCCTGGACCTGATCCAGGAGGGCAATGTCGGCCTCATGAAGGCGGTTTCGAAGTTCGACCCGACGAAGGGCGCGAGGCTCGGCTACTACTCTTCCTGGTGGATCCGCTCGTACATCCTCAAGTACATGCTGGACAACTTCCGCCTAGTTCGCCTCGGAACGACCCAGGCGCAGAAAAAGCTCTTCTACCACCTGCTTCGCGAGAAGGAGCGGCTGGAGGCGCAGGGCCTGCTCGCCGGACCCAAGCTCCTCGCCGATCGTCTCAACGTGCGCGAGAAGGACGTGGTCGAGATGGAGCAGCGCCTCTCTTCGCGCGGCTCAGAGGTTCGCCTCGATCAGCCGCTCGACCGGGAGACGACGGACGGTCCGTCCCACCTGGACCTGCTCGTCGATCCTTCGGAATCGGCGGATCGGACGCTGGAGAAAGCGCAGCTCCTTGGACTTCTCAGAGAACGGCTCCCGGAGTTCCAGGAGAAGCTGTCCGACAAGGAGCTCCGGCTCCTGCGCGACCGAATCCTGGCGGACGAGCCCAAGACTCTCCAGGAAGTCGCCGATCACTACGGGCTGACCCGAGAACGCGCGCGTCAGATCGAGGTCCAGATCCTTCGAAAGCTGCGGGAATTTCTCAAAGGCACCCTCGGTCTCGAGGATTAGGCCTTTACACTCGGTCTCGCCCCTGTTAGTTCCGGTGACGACATAAAAGATGAGAAGAAACTAAGAGTTACGGCAATCAGGCCGTCGACTATTATCAAAGAGAAAACATGGCAAGCAAGACAGCAACCAAAGAAAAAAAAGCAGTCGTCGTTAAAAAGTTCAGCCGAGGCGCCGGCGACACGGGTTCGCCCGAAGTCCAGGTGGCGCTGCTGACCCATCGGATCAACGAGCTGAACGGACATTTCAAGGACCATCAGAAGGATCACCACTCCAAGCGGGGCCTTCTCAAGATGGTCGGCCAGCGGCGCCGGCTCCTGAATTACCTCAGGGGCACGGATCAGAAGCGCTACACGCAGCTCATTACGGCGCTGGAATTGAGAAAATAACAAGTTCCGGTGGCTGCTCGAGGCCGATTCCAGGTCAACCGCGCATGCCTCCTCGAGGCCGCGGGCCGGAACGGACCTCTGCAGCCACCCGGCGCCAGAGCCGATGACTCGCCCCACGCGGGCGCGCATCCGGCACAGGCCTCGTCCCGCGGTTCGTCGGGCGCCGGAAACACATAGAACCCATATCGAGAGAAAAAGAAGAAAGAGGAAAAGCAAATGATCCACAAGGTATCCTGTGATTTGGGCGGCAAGACCCTGTCAGTCGAGACCGGCAAGCTCGCAAAGCAGGCCGACGGCTCGGTGCTCGTAGCCTACGGCGACACCCGCATGCTCGTGACGGCCTGTTCGGCCGCGGAGCCCCGCGTGGGAGCGGACTTCCTCCCACTCACGGTCGAGTTCGCCGAGAAGTTCTACGCCGCCGGCAAGATTCCCGGCAGCTTCATCAAGCTAGAAGGCCGCCCCACGATGGAAGCGACGCTTTCGGCCCGCATGATCGACCGGCCGATCCGCCCGCTGTTCCCGGAAGGCTACTACTACGACACGATGGTCGTCGCGACGACCCTTTCGCTCGACCTGGACGCGGATCTCGACGTCTGCGCGGCGATCGGGGCCTCGGCGGCCCTGCACATCTCGAACATCCCCTTCAACGGACCGACGGCCGCGTGCCGCATGGGCCGCGTGGGCGGCGTTTGGACGGTGAACCCGACCTGGAACCAGATCGACAAAGGCGAGACGGACCTCGAGATCCTCGTCACCGGCACCGCCAAGGCCATCATGATGGTCGAGGGCGGCGCGCGCGAGGTGCCCGAAGACCAGATTCTCGAGGCCATCATGCGAGCTCATGCCGAGATCAAGAAGCAGGTCGCGATCGTCGAGGAGCTGCGGCGCCTGACGGGCTCGAAGGCCAAGCGAGCCTTCAAGGCCGCGGTGCCCGAGGCCTCGATCAAGACCGAAGTCGCGAAGCTCGGCAAGGACGGACTCGGAAAGGCCCTGCGCACGAAGGACAAGCACGAGCGCTACGACCTGGTCGACGCGACCCGGAAGACCGTGGTCACCGAGCTCTGCCCCGAGTCGCTCAAGAAGGCCGACGCCGAGGCGTACGCGCTGAAGAAGGACTCGGTGAAGACCGCGTTCGAGCTTCTCCAGTACGACATGATGCGAGACATGATCCTCACGGACAAGTCGCGGATCGATGGGCGGGACATGAAGACGGTTCGCCCGATCGCGGTCGAGGCGAGCGTTCTGCCCCGCACGCACGGCAGCGCGCTCTTCACCCGGGGCGAGACGCAGGTGCTCTCGGTCATCACGCTCGGCACGTCGGATGACGAGCAGATCGTGGATACGATGTTCCAGAACTCGATGCGCAAGTTCCTGCTGCACTACAACTTCCCGCCGTACAGCGTCGGGGAGACGGGCCGCATGGGCGGGCAGAGCCGGCGCGAGATCGGTCACGGCGCCCTGGCCGAGCGCTCGATCACTGCGATGATGCCGAAGTGGGAAACCTTCCCCTACACCATCCGCGTCGTCTGCGAGACGCTGGAAAGTAACGGCTCCAGCTCGATGGGCTCGGTCTGCTCGACGTCGATGGCGCTCATGGACGCGGGCGTTCCCTACCCGAAGCCGGTGGCAGGCATCGCGATGGGCCTGATCAAGGAGGGCGATCGCTTCGCGGTGCTCTCCGACATCCTGGGCGACGAAGACCATCTTGGCGACATGGACTTCAAGGTGGCCGGGACCCAAGACGGCGTCACGGGCATCCAGATGGACATCAAGATCGAAGGGATCGACGAGACCATCATGAAGCAGGCACTCACGCAGGCACGTGAAGGCCGGCTGCATATCCTCGGCGAGATGGCGAAGGCCATCACCCAGCCCCGCGCGGAGATGTCGAAGTACGCCCCACGCATCGTCACGATCCAGATCCCCGTTGACAAGATCCGCGAGGTCATCGGCTCGGGCGGCAAGGTCGTCCGCGAGATCGTGGCCCAGACGGGATGCAAGATCGACATCAACGACGACGGCAAGATCAACATCGCCACGAGCGACGGAGAGGCGGCCAAGAAGGCCATCGACTGGATCAAGGGCATCTGCGCCGAGGTCGAGGTCGGCAAGACGTACAAGGGCGTGGTTCAGAAAATCGTCGAGTTCGGCGCCTTCGTGCGCGTCATCGGCAATACGGACGGCCTGCTTCACATCTCGGAAATCGCCCATGAGCGCGTGAACAACGTGTTCGACTATATGAAGGAAGGCGACGAGGTCGAGGTGAGGGTCATCGAGGTCGACAAGTCAGGCAAGATCCGGCTATCGCGCAAGGTGCTGCTTGCCCCGCCTGCGGGCGGAGTGCAGCCACATGGCGGCGGCGGCGGTGGCGGCAGGGGTGACGGAGGCGGCCGGGGTGGCCATGGCGGCGGTGGCGGCGGACGGGGCGGCTACGGCGGTGGCGGCGGACGTGACCGCGACCGTCCACGGACCTGACAAATTTGGGCACTCCCTCCCCCTCTTTCCGGGGTGAGGGAGTGCCATCCTGTCTCCTGGCGTCGAAGTCAGTCTTTTCACGACCGACGGGCGCCGGACGTTGGAACTGATGACCTCTAACTATCCGAACACTTGATGCATTGCGGCTCTAAAAGAATACCAATCAGTTCAAGTTTGAACTTTGGCTAAACCCTTGCTATACCCGCCCAGTCGCCAGCAGTCAGGAACTCAAGAGTTCAGATGCCGGCAAGAACGATTTTTAGAGCCACTTGAGACACTTGAGAAGAAGGAGACAGCCCCCATGTTGAAGAAGAGCAGCGCGATCCTGGCCCTTGCCACGAGCCTGATCGCCGGATCCGCCGTGGCAGGCACGACCCAATCGTCGACGACCTCGGTGAAGACGGCCGCCCCGAAGCTGATCGACAAGCTGACGATCAGCTATCTCAACGTTTTCTACGGCCCCTCGCTCGCCAAGCCGATCGCGCGCGTCCAGCCCGATGCCAACACCGGCGCCCTGGACCCGACCTCGCCCCTGCTCATGAAGAATTTCCTGGGCGTGGGCTACAAGATCAACGACCGCCTGACCGTGACCCCGACCTTCTACTGGCTCTACGAGCCGGTCACTCCCCACACCTTCACGATCAGGGACCCGTACGTCCGCCTGTCAAACAGCAAGCTGCTCACACGCGGCGACTTCAACCTGGCCGCTGACGTCCGCGTGGCCGCCCCGGTTTCGGACGCCTCGCGCGACGTGAATCGTATCACCACGATCGCGTCCAAGCAGATCGCCAGCTATGAAATGGGCAAGCTCACCGCGGGCGTCGTGTCCTACGGCGCATTCCATCTCCAGACGAAGTCGCAGAACTCGGCTGGCAAGGGCGTCAAGAACCTCGAGTTCTACGCAGGCCCGAACGTCGAGTACAAGCTGCTGCCGACGCTCTCGGTCACGCTGCTTTACGAATTGGGCATGAGCCACCTCCAGGGCACGAGCCTCAGCAGCTTCAACAACGACGGCACGGACCTCGAGCCGGGCCTGAGCTGGGACATCACCCCCTCGATCAACTTCTCGCCCTTCCTGGACTTCAAGACGGGCCAGCGAGTTGCCGCGGACACGACGACCCTGGGCGCCGTGTTCACGTGGAAGCTGCTCTAATCGAACTCGGTTAGCGTAAGCGCTGAAATCACGAAGACCCCCGGCGTCTCTTGCGAGACCCGGGGGTTTTTCTTAGGTGCACGGCCACCAGATCCTGCACGTTCGTGCCTGTTTCGAAGGCAGGGATCAGCGCTCCCGCAGACGCCAAGGGTCGCGCGGCGTCGTTCCGAAGCAGGGCCAGGCGCAGGCGCCTTCGGGCGCCCTCTGAGCCGCCCCAAAGCCGGTCCCACCGCTTCCACTGGCTTGCCCCGAGCAAGACCCCGGCAGCGCCCGAATTGCCGTCCCGCCCGTCCGAGGAGGCGCAGAGAAACCGAACCGACCCCGCGCGCAGCTCCGCTTCAAGCTCAAGCGCCAGGGCGAGCGCCAGCTGGCACTGCCGCCCCCCCCGACCTCGCCCCTGGGTCAGGTCCACGAGGGGCTCGCCACCCCGGACCACAAAGCCGGTACGCCCGCGCTCCAGCTCATATCGACACTGATCGGCGAGCTCGCGCGCCCAGGACTTCCAGGAGCCGGAATGAGCCGCGGACGACACGAGCACGCGTTCACCCTTCGCACGCACGGCCGACCCGAAGGCCCGGACGAGCGCGCGATTGTCAGCCGCGACCTGATGCCGAATCCGGCTCACCGCGAAGGGCCCGCTTCCAACCACATCCGCTCCGAACGGAAGCACGTCGGAGATCACTACGACCCGGCACCGAAACCCATTCGCGAGAAGGCGCGCGGCCCCGCCGCCTTTGAGGAGGCAAAGACGGGCACGAGCCCGATTGAGCCGGTGGATCGTCCAAGGCTGACGAGAGAGACGACCCAGCTCCGCGCGCAGACGCGCGACGGTCCAACCCTTGCGAGGCAGCCAGGCAAGGCTCGACGCGCCCCCGGAGAGAAAGACCGTGAGCCGTCCGCCCTGACGTCCGGCCTCGGCGAGAAAATCACGAATCGCCCGGCCAGCCCTCAGGCTCCCGGGACCCGGCAATGGATGTTCGCCCTTCTCCCAGTGCACCCCCCGCGAAAGGGTCCGGGGAGAGTCCTCAGGCGAGATGACGAGCGCCCTCACCCGTGCACCAGGGGCGCCGGCCCCCTCGATTGCGCTCCAGGTTGCACCCGCGGCCTTTCCCCAGCAGAGCACCGCGTCTCCGCCACGAACCTCGGCGATCCATCGGCGCAGCGCCCTTTCGGGCTTCAGCTGAGCCAGGGCCGCCCGCCAAAATCCCCTCATCTCACGCAGTTGGATGAGTTGGGCACCCACGGCAATTGAAGCTATCATGAAATCATGGTGTCCAGGGGTACCCCGATCCAGGAACCCGAATGGTACCTCGAAATCGCTGGGGAGCGGACGGGTCCGTTCACTGCTGAGCAGGTGATGGGATTCCTCACGGACGGGGAGATTCCGGCCGAACAAAGGATCACCTCCGCGACGATCGGGGGCCGATGGATCACCGCGGCTGACCTCGCCGCTCAGGCCGGGAACGCCCCCTCTCTGAAGACGAGCGCCGCCCAGATGGCGGATCCAGCAGATGACCTCGGCTTCCAGCCTCCTCCCCGCCCGACCGACCTGGACCGCATGAGCCCGACCACCGATCGGCCCAGACAGGACGCGGCCCTGAATCTCTTTGATGCCCTCCAGACCGCGAAGGACCGCCAGGGTGCGCGCTGGACCCCGCCTGAAAAGGGCAGCTGGACCGCAGCCTCCAGGCAGTCTTCCTGGCTGCGTGCACTGGGCCCGATGCTCCAAAAGCTGAAATCGGCAAAAATCACTCCGGAGCTTCGCCGCCAGATCTCCATCGGAACGTTGGCGGTCATCGCCCTTCTTTCGGTCTGGGGCGTCGTGCGCCTCGTCTGGAAGAGCCGACCCACGCCCACGACTCCTCCAGTTGCGAGCGCACCCGCTCCTAGACCGCCCCAGCAGCCCCTGGTCCAGGGGGTTGCGCCTCCCCGCGGCCCTCCCGCGGCTAGACCGATGGGGCGGGCGCTCATCAGCGATCGGGACAACGGCCCGGATCGCATGGACGACCGGCGTCAGCGGGAAAGGGAAGAGGAGCGCGCCCGGGAGCTCGCCGAACGGGCCGTCCGGGACGAGATGGAAAGGTATCGCGATGATCGCGACCGAGATGAGCGTGAGCCACGCGATCGAGAGTCCCGAGAAGGCTCCGACCACTCCGGAGGCTCACGGACCGAGGAGTACCGGGTGCCCCCACGTGGGCGAACAGGCATTGCTGCACCCCCTTCGGCACCCCATCGTGGGACCTTGGACCCACCTGTTTTGCCAGCGGACCCCCGTTCCATCGTTGATCCTGAGACCGAGCCTCAACCAGCGGACTGACTTGCTTTTGCTTTGCGATGCGGCATAACCGACCATTGTGCCAAGACATCGTGGAATCTTCGTCACTTTCGAGGGGACCGAAGGGGCAGGTAAGTCTACCCTGATCCGGGAGGTCGACCGCCTGCTCCACCGCTCCACCCGAAAAAGGGCTGTCGTGACACGCGAGCCGGGAGGACCCTGGCTCTCGGAGAGAATCCGAAAGCTGATTCTGGCCGAAGCCATGGATCCCTGGACGGAAGTATTCCTCTATCAGGCGGCCCGCTCCGAGCACCTCGCGCGTACGGTGCGACCTGCGCTCGCCCGCGGAAGCTGGGTGCTCTGCGACCGCTTCACTGATTCCACGCTCGCCTACCAGGCGGAGGCGCGAGGGCTCCCTTGGAAGGAAGTGCACTCCCTGAACCGGGCCGCGACGCGCGGACTTCAGCCCGACCTGACAGTCCTGCTCGATATCGACCCCGCTCTCGGGCTGCGAAGCGCCCGGCGGAGAACCCGATTCGAGGCCGAAGGGGTTAACTTCCAAGCGCGGGTGAGGCGCGGGTATCTCAGGTACCGGAAGGAACGCCCCGGCCGGTGGCTTGTGCTCGACGCGCGCTCCGGTTCCCCGGGCGAGCTCGCCGCACGGGTCGTAGCTGACCTTCGAAGAAGGGGCCATCTCGGCAAGCGTGCCCGATGAGCGGTCCTAGAGAAGCCTCTTGGCCCCTTCCGCTACCAGGTCCACTGCTCCGGCACCACGCCCGGACTCTGGAGGGCCCGATGGCTCGGTGGCGGGACGACGGCCGGGTTCCGCCTGTTCTTCTGCTGACGGGCCCGCCAGGAATCGGCAAGAGGTCCATCGCGTTTTCACTCGGTCAGTGGCTGCTCTGCCCGGTCGCCGGGCCAGCCCCCCGTGGAGAGGAATCGGAAGCAGACCTCTTTGGCGCACCCAAGAAGCGTGAACCCTCGACCAGCTCCGGTGGGCCTTGCGGCGAATGCTCGCCCTGCCAAAAAGCCCTTTCCGGCAACTGGGTCGACTTCGAGGAGATCTCGACGGGCGACGAAGACGAAGGCGGCAAGCTCGGGGTGGACCGCTTTCGACGCCTCAAGGAGGGCCTCGGCTTCGGGGCCTATGACGGTGGCTACCGGGTCACGCTCATTCGCGACGCGGACCGCATGACCGTGCAGGCCGCGAACTCCCTGCTCAAGATGCTCGAGGAGCCCCCGCGCGGGCGCGTGTTCCTCCTCACCGCGAGCGACCCCACGCTGCTGCTGCCCACCC
>CAYJTX010000051.1:0-12908 GCA_964372615.1 uncultured Bacteriovoracaceae bacterium
GAAGTAGGTCTGCCCTCGGGCCATGCTCCCGAGTCCAGCAGACGCCGGCGAAAACCTCAACGTCCTTCGGCACTTCTGGCGCTACTTGGGGACGATTGAAAGCGTCGCGTCGAGGCCGAAGTGATCGGAGACGCTCTCGCCCGCGGGCGTCTTCCAGCGCACGACCTCGATGCGCTCCATCTTCAAGTCGAAGCGGCTGTCGACGAAGTCACGGTGTGTCGGCACGAGGAGGTAGTCGATGCGTTCGCGATGGGTGCAGTTCTTCTGCAGCGTGTTCAGCCGGCAGTCGATCGTGAATCCTGGCTTGAGGTAGTTGAGGGGAGTGTTTTCAAGCCAGAGATCCCGGGGATTCTTGAAGTAGAGCAGGATATCATCGTAGCCGTCGTTCCCCGGGTACCGGTGGGACTTCGGATTTCTCTCGTGCAGGATTCGCTCGACGTGATTCGCAGGCCCGCCGATGTTGAAGTCGCCGACGACGAGCACCGGGTAGCCGCCGCCGCGCACATCGGGAGTGCCGCTCATGATGGACACGCTCGCCGAGAGGTCCGCGAGCTGCTCCTCGCGGCAGAACCGGTCGCAGTGGTCGACGCCTGCGTTGAGGTGTGTCGTCCACAGATCCAGTCCCATGCCAGGCCAGAATTCGATACGAGTGAGGCCGAAGCCCGTCATCTCGATCTCCTCGTTGTTGACGAAGGGCGCGGGGTAAAACTCCTGGATCGGGAACATGGAGAAGACCGAGTTGTCGCCGTCGATGCGCGGAAAGTCGTCGGCCTCCGGAAACGAAAGCGCGCGGTACTTGTAGCGCTTGTCTTTGGCCATCTCCTTCGTGAGGATCGTGTCGTCGCAGATCCACCGGTTGCTGAATGGCGAAGGCCAGTGCTCGCCCAGAGCGACGAGGTGGTAGGGCGGGTCGGCCGCGCGGATGCGGCGGACGAGCTCGCGGTGGCGCGCGGAGCAGTCGTTCTCGTTCCGGCCGTAGATGTTTTGCACGAGGATGCGAAACGTGAAAATCGGTACCCGCGTATCGGCTGCAGGCGTTCGCGCCGGCCCAGGTGGCTGCCACGCGACCGCGGTGACCGCGATCATTCCGAGAGCCAGCGCAAGCAGGCTTCGCCTGCGGGCTTCGATTGTGAGTTGAGCGATCCGCACCGAGCACCTCCGAGGCTTCGGTACTTAGGCGCGTGGCTAAGGCATAGCCACGGGAGTGCCCGGCAGTCTCATGGAATATTCACGAGATAGCGACCGAGGGAGGGCCTCTGGGCTCTCTCTGTGCGGGAACTGTGCCGCCCGCCGGGACGCTTCGATGGAACTTCCGATCTGATGAAGTTCGGGCAGTGACGACTCGTCCCAAATCGTCGAAACTTCATCGGATCGGAAGTTTCCCGAGGGAGTAACTTGTTTCGGTTACGGCCGTTCAACCCTGATGCTGGCATTACTTCTTGCTCTTGCGTGCTCCAACCCCCGGCCCTCCATCCTTGACATCTCCGTGCTGGATGCCCATCGCAGCCACGTGATTACGGAGGTAACCCTCGAGTCGCTTCAGGTGAACGTAATCGAGCCGATGGAGGCTCGTTGTAAAAAGGTCGAGCTGGCGTGCGACGAGGGTGATCTGGTTTCCTGCTCGGTCCAGCAGACCTGCGAAGCGGATCTCAACGACGCCTCGGCGTTCGCGGCTCGACTCAAGGAAGGGGCCGAACTGACGCGGGCGGGTGAGTACCATGCCTTCGACCACTCGCTCGAGTGGATATCTCCCGCCGTGCTCAAGCACGTGCAGGAGGGCCACGGTGCGCACGCGCCCGACGAGCTTCGTGCGGCAGTCTCAGCGAATGGGAGTTAGGCCCTTCGCGCGCGGCAGGTCCGCCGTCCGATAGCGTCTCAGCCAGCGGCTGGCGTCTCCCAGAAACACCTCGTCGATTCCGCTCGGAAGCCCCAACCCCATGGATACCTGGATCTGCAGCCGATCGAAGGGATCGCGGCCCGCGGAGTCGCTCGTCAGCGCTTCCCAGGCCCCCGCCGTCTTGCCGCGGGCGAGCTCGATCTGGACCCGGCGGCGATCTCCGGTGAAGAATCGCCGCAGGAAGTCGAGGTACATGACGCCGCCCTCGGATTCGCGAAGGTTCGGGCTGCGAATCCTCACGATGTCCTTTCCGAACGCGCGCAGCAGGACGACCCCCTGGCGCAGCTCATCGGGCGAATACTTGAGAACGTGATTCTCGGAGTCTTCGTAGGTGAAGGACAGGAGGTCGAAATTTCGGCTCTCGTCGAGCTCGATCGCGATCTTGGCCTGGTAGCCCGAAGGATAGGTGCTTTGAAGCTGCAGGACCTCCGCGCGGACCAGCGAGCCCTCGGCGAGAACGGAGGTCGGCAGCAGGAGCGCCATCGTGGCGAGCGTGACGCGAGCGACGCAAGTGAGAAGACGCATTTGGATTCCCCCCTCGGAATTTTCCAAGGGTATCTAAAATCCATGGGCCGTCAATCGGAGTCGCTCACGTCGCGTGCGCGGAGAAGCACTTCCAGCCGCGTCGTCTCACGAAGCGTCTCCGCCTGCGGGCTGTGCAGGTACCGGTCGAAGGATTCGACGACCGCTCCCCACGACGAGTCTTGTGCCTCTTTCATGAGGACTCTGCGTTCACACTCCCTTTGGAGCTGCGGGTGCGCACTCCACGCCTCCCGCTCCGAATGCAGGGCAAACTTCGCCTTTTGCACATGGACATGACCCGATAGGGCTCAGCCAGTTCCTGGCATCGGCTGGGATGAGGTGAAGTGATGGAAATAATTTGACACAGAGAGCCATGATCGGATACCTCCAGCGGTTCACCCAAGGCGGGTTTTTTTCCGGGGGCTTCGATGTTTTTTCTCGAGATCCTTCTTCTCACACTCGGTGTGGTTTTTCTCATCGGTGCGCTCGACGACTTTTTCGTCGATCTAGTCCATTTCTTCGCGCGGCATGCCCCTCGACGGCTCTCGTCGCGTCGCTGGATGTCATGGCGTAACGTCGGCGAAAAGCCGTTGGCGATCATGATCCCCGCCTGGCAAGAGTCGGCGGTTCTGGAGTCGATGGTCCGAACGAATCTCGCGAGGATCCGGTACGGAAACTACCGCTGGTACCTCGGGGTCTATCCGAACGACCCCGAGACAGTCGACATCGCCAAGCGCCTCGAGGCCCAGTATCCCGAACGGATTACCGTTGTCGTCACGGATCGCCCGGGCCCGACCTCCAAGGCGCATTGCCTGAACTGTATTCTCCGAGTCATGGAAGTGGGCGCCTGGGTTCCCCACTACATCGCGATCCACGACGCCGAGGACGTGATCCATCCCGAGGCTTTTCGCGCGATCAATGGTCAGCCTCCCGATCTCGACTTCATCCAGCTTCCGGTTTTCTCGCTCGAGGTTCCGCTCAAGAGCTGGGTCGCGGGGACCTACCTCGATGAGTTCGCCGAGATCCATCTTAAAGAACTTCTCGTCCGGCAGTGGCTTGGGATGCCGATCCCGAGCGCCGGGGTGGGAACGTTTTTCTCGCGAAAGATCCTCGCGGACGTCAAGAAGGAGTTCGGTTACTGGTTCGACGAAGGAAACCTCACCGAGGACTACGAGATTTCCTACCGGATTGCGCGAATGGGCGGGAAGCAGCTCTTCCTGCTCGTCGAGGACCAGGCGGGCGAGATCATCGCGACGCGCGAGTTTTTTCCTGACGAGTATATCCGCTCGGTGCGCCAAAAGACGCGCTGGACGACGGGAATCGGGTTCCAGACATTCGCGAAGTGGGGAGTCTACGGCGTCTTGGCGAATGCGCGCTCGATCTGGACTCGCAAAGGAATCAAGCTTCTCTATGCGCTCTGGCGCGATCGCAAGACCCTCTGGGCGAACCCGGCCAATGTCCTGGCTTTCGTCGCGATGCCCCCGACGGTCGTGGCAATCTGGCTGCGTCCCGAGGCCTTCGGCATCTCAGGCGCTCCGGTCGTGGTCTCACTTCTCCTGCTGAACTTGGCGCTCTTCGGAGTTCGGATCGTGCAACGGATGAGGTTCTGCGCCGCTCTCTACGGACGCGGTCACGGCGCGTTGGCTCTTCCGCGGATTCTGCTCTCGAACCTGATCAACGCATCCGCGTGCATCAAGGCGTATCGGACCTACTTCAGCACGCCGGTCGGCGCGGCCGCTGCCAGCCGAAAGATCGAGTGGGACAAGACGGATCATAAGTTCCCGGACCTCGCCGCGATCGAGGCGCAGGGACGAGGGAGAGTCGCCCTGGCAGCCGCTCCGGCGGTCGCCGCGCGCCCGATGCGCACCGGGAGGATGACCCCCGCGGCCGCTCATTCCGTCTCGGCGCAGGTCGAGACAGCCGGAGGCGTCGCCGGATGATCGTTCACCTCGTGCCGTCTTTCCTGATCGCTTGGGCGTTGGCTGCGCAGGAACTCGTGCATGCGTCCGAGACGCGTGTCGCTTTCGAAGACCCGTGCTCTGACGCCGCGGTGGGGGTCTACGCCTCGGGCCGAAAGGCCAGGCTCAAGGTCGAGATCGACGGGCTCAAGCCCGGAGCTCCGCTCTGGCTCGAGGTGCGGCTGCAGCCGTTGGACGACTCACGCCCTTTTGGGGCGGAAAGCGCGCGCGTGATCCGAAAGCGCTGGCGGAAGGTCGGCAAGTCCGGGCAGCTCGAGTTCAAGAAGAAGATCAAGCTCGACGAGATTGAAAACCCCGCTTCCCGGCCTGGTTTCGCGCCAACGGTCTGGACTGCCCAAGCGACGTGGAGTCAAGGCGCGGCAGCCGGCCTCGGCGGCGCGGGAGCGGGTTCCGTTCTCGTCCTCCGCGACATCGACCGGAGATTCTACCAGATCGACGGGCCGAGATCCTGCACGTGGGAGACGCCTCCGACCGTCGACTCCGAGTACTACTTCAACAGCGGCGACGCATTCATGGTTCTGACCCGCGGCGTGAAGATGTCGGACGACCGGAGCGTGGAACGAGGATTCGTTCTCGGGCTCATGCCGGACGAGTCCGGTGGGGCTGACGGAGGGACCGTCACGCGTCCCGAGTCTGGATCGATGGCGCCGCTGCCGACTCCGGGTGGGCTGCCTCTGGCGCGGCCCGTTTCCCAACCGCTTCTCTCCAACCCGATCGCGCAGTACGGCTGGATTTTCGGCGGCTGGGAGCGCTCCTCGCTCAAGCTCAAGGTTCAGGAGTGGGCGTTCGATCAGTCCTGGGGCTTGGGCTCCGGCGAAGGCGGGTATTTCGCGCGACGGATGGCCTTCTCGCGAGTGCCGGCGGTCGAGTACCGCCTGGATGAGTCGGGCAAGTGCCAGCGGTGGATCGAGTCCGCCCGAGGCCTCCTCGACATGGGCCATGTCATAAACGAGTTCTATTCGGTTCCCCGCGCGCTCACGTCGGATCCCGCGGCCGTCATGGCCCACCTGGAGGCGATGCGTCCCAACCGGAACTCCTGCGGCTCAGGCGTCGCGACCGGATATCGCGTGGGCGACGACGCCGAAAACCTTCTTTTCTTCCTGGAGACCAAATGAAATTAGCAATATTTGTACTGATACTTCTTTGCGCGCCGAACGCCCAGGCGATGGGAAAGAAACGGCCGAAGCCCGAGGGAATGCTCAGGACCTCTCTTCAAGTACTGGAGGTCAAGCTTCCGAAGAAGAACCGCCTCGCGGGCTCCTGGCCGGAGTCCCTCTCCTGCTCGGATTTCAGGGGCACTCACGCCGGGAACACGATCGAGATCGAGCTCAAGGGCGAGGGTGGCGACGGAAAGTACCGGCACGAGCTCATCTACACGCTGACCCGAGCCTACCAGCTCGGCAGGGAGAGCGAGGGACAGCGCGAGAAGTCCCAGAAGGGGAATGGCTCCGTGAAGATCGAGCTTCCGGAGCTCGATGACGGCACGCCCTTCGTCCAGCAGACCCTGTTCCTCCTGACCCGGGACGGAACCGGAGCGACAGCGACGAGCTCGCTCACATTTCTCGTGGCGCGGCCCGTAGTTCTCGGAGTCTCCGCCGATGCGAGGGCGCGCGAGAAGGACTGCCTCGAGCGCTACGCTCCCTATGAGTCGCAGGTCGGTCTTCTCTCGAACGGAAGCACGAACCTGAGCACCATCCAGATCAAGCAGGGGCTTCAAACGGTCTGGTCCTCGACCCGGGGCTGGCAATGGGGCGTGTATGTCTCGCCGTTCTCCTGGCTTGGCTTGGGGAATCTCCTCGCGCTCAATCTCTCGTACTTCTCTCAGACGTCCAAGCAGACGGTCGAGACAGTCGAGATCGACAGCAGCTATGCGCTCAGTCCGGGGGACTACCTTCAAGTTTATGTCCAGCCCACGAGATACGTGACCGCTTACGATGCAACGCTCATCGACCCCTGCGGAAAGGCTGAGAGGCTCGATGGCGCTTATCTCTTCCAGTGGTGGGGGTTCGCCTACCACGTCTACCCAGTGAATCCGCTCAGTGACGCTCGTCCGCCGGTCTCGGCCGTCGGTGCTCCGGTCGTGAACACCTGCCCGCAAGCGCTCACGCCGGGCGGCGACGCCTCGATTCCGGGGTCCGCTCTCGGCTTTGTCAGGACCAACCTGTGAAGCAACGGGTCATCCTCGCCGCAGTCTTGTGCCTCGGCGCCCACGCTTCGTCCGCGCGTGCGGAACTCCGAAGCGCGGGCGTGCGGGAGAACTTCGTAACTCCGGTCGCCTACCATTACGGTTCGGATCGAATGGCGCGGGTTAAGTATTACGTGTTCGAGCAGGGCTTCGGCTCGATTACGGCCACGATTCCCCTGCTCATGAAGTCGGCGGAATCGTCGCAGGTTTTCTTCCCTCAGTTCAGGACCAAGAGGGTCGATCTCGAGACCCTGATCGCCCGCGTGGCGCACGGAAAGGGAGAGCTCGTCCTCAAACCGATCCTCACGGCGGACAACGGCTTGGGGATCGCGAATCGGCTCACGGGAGTCCATCCCGCCGATCCCGCGCTTTTTTTCGCGACGTATCACCAGGCGCTCCGCCAGTACGTCGCGATTGCCTCGACCCGAGACGTGCATGAGCTCGTGGCCGGAGTCGGCCTGCATGCGCTCTGGAAGCCCGAGTTCGCTGCTCACTGGCTTGAGCTTCTGCGGGACATCCGCCGGCAGCTCGCCCCAGGCGTGCGTCTGAGCATCGAGCTCTCCTCGGAACGGGATCTTGAGGCGTGGGAAGCATGGAAGTCGAACGGCTCCGCCACATTCGCGTCCGTGAGTGAGCTCCTCGACCGGATCCGGGTCGCCGCGTCTCCTGTCGAAGCGAGCGTCGACGGAGGCGGGAAGACCTGGAGCTCCGAATCCACGCGGAGCGCGCTCGAGTCGCGGCTTACGCGCGCGGCGACGCTCTTTCCGGCGCAGAAGCTGACCGTGGCGAACGTGACGATTCCCGCGTGCGGCGCGCGCTCGGTGGACGAGGACGAAGTGCGCTGCCTGAATGCCACGAGGGCGAAGGACTTCGAGCATCAGCAAGAAGGGCTGGAGGTTTTTTACTCCGCGTTCGACTCCCTGCGAGAGGAGCTTCGCGCGAAGGTCGTCGAGATCGAGTTTCGCGAGGCGACGACGGAGTTCGACGCCCTCGCCGGGCTGGAGGACGCGCGCTGCCTGTTCTGGAACGACGAGGCCACGGAGTTCTTCAAACGCAGGGCCGAGAAATTCCCCGTTCCCTCCGCGCCAGCCCCCTGGACGGGGGCGCCCGGCACCGTCACGTCTCCGGCCGTCGGAGCTCCCGGACCGCAGCCTGCGACGCTCGGCGAATCCTGGCGTGGGGCTCGGAATCGCCTCGCTTGCGTCTATTTCGAACGCCGGGACGCACAGGATCGGGTGGGTCCGATCCAGTCCAAGATGCTCGTGACGCTTCTCGGAGCGTTCCGGTCCTGGCGGGTGGAGGCTCGTGACCTCGGCGTCTACCGCGCCGGCGACCTGTTCGCATGCGAGTCGGCATTCTACATCGCATCGGCGTTTTTCAGTGAGCCGTCCCGGGAGTTCTTGGCGGACGCCGCGGTCTACGCCGAGTCGCGCCCGCTCGCGTGGATGAACTACAAGCTCCCTCTGTTCCAGGCCGCGCGCGACGAGTTCGCCGCTCAGAAAGGCTCCGCTCCTCTGGGATTCACGATTCCGAGGATCGATCAGCCTCTGGTTCCGCCGTCGGCCAGCGTGACGGATCCGGGTTTTTACCGCTTCTTCGATTACAAGGGTGAGACGTTCATGAAGCTCGCGCGCTGGGATCCCGTCGGAGACGCGTTCTCCGCGAGTCCGGAGCTGAACGTGATCGAGCTCAACGGCCGAGCGCCGGTCGGCGTGGTCGCGACCGTGCGGCACTCCAAACTCCCGAGCGAACTTCCGTACGCCGTCCACCAGCGTTTCGGCGGAGGAGGCGGACTCTGGTACTTCGCGGACCTCCCGCTTTCGTACGTCCATTACGAGGACCGCTACTTCATTCTCTGCGATCAGCTTTGGGACATCCTCGGCGAGACGCCTCCCCCGAGCCCGCGAACCGCGCTGGTCCGTCTCGAGGACATCAATCAGGGACAGGACCCAGGCAGCATTCGTTGGGCGATCGACTACCTGGCCGATCGAAAGATCCCGTTCTCGATGGCGGTCATCCCGTACTACAGCAATCTCTTTGGCGATGGCGGCGGGGCCAAGGCGGTGTGGAGGCCGGCAAACGAGTACCCGGAGTTTTCGGGCACGCTTCTCTACGCCAAGGCCCGCGGCGCCAACATGGTTTTCCATGGCGTTGCTCACCAGGCGGGGGATCTGATCGCGGGTTTCGACGGCCAGTCCGCGGCGGATTACGAGTTCTGGAGCTATCCCGCGAACGGCCCGCTCCCGAAGGACTCCTCCGACTACCTCATCGGTGAACTGGAAAAGGGCGAGGCCGTCTGGCGTTCCCTCGGGCTCCGGCCTCTTGCGTGGGAGGTTCCTCACTACGCGGCGAGCGGGCTCGACTTCACGCTTTTCGGAAGACTCTTCGAATGGACCTATCATCGCGCGCTGTATTTTGACGGCGGGGTGACGCAAGACGTGACCTTCCAACCCCGGCATCGGTTCTTTGAGTGTTTGAGCGCGGAGTGCCGCGAGGAGCGCCGCGAGCTCGCGCGGAAGCTGCGAGTGGAGACGGATCACTCGGCCTTCGGCGGGCAGATCGTCCCGTTCGTCGTTTACAACGATGTCTACGGGCAGGCCGTGATCCCCGAGACGCTTGGGATGATCGACTACCCGTTCTTCAGCGACAGGACTTGGATTCCGGTGTCCCATCCCCGGGACGTGCTCCGTTTCGCGCGCAAGCTCCGGGTCGTGCGCGGCGCGGTCGCCTCGTTCTTCTGGCACGTGGACCTTCTCAGCCCGACGTTGCCGTATTACCAGATGAATCCCGGGAACTACGAGACCGAAGGCGGACGCAACACGCTGATCACCGTCGTCCAGGGGCTCAAGGAGCTCGGTTACGAGTTCGGAAGCATCGGCGACTGCCGGCTTTTCCCTCGCAGCGACTGTCTGCGCTAGAAAGCGAAGAACCCGGCGAGTAGGACGCGGAAGTCATCGTACCGCGGCTCCGAGGTCGGCCGCTGCCAGCGGGTACCGAGAACGTAGTAGGGTCGAAGCGAGATCGTGAAGTCTCCGGCCTTCCTCGCGCTCAGGCGAGGACCGAGCCCGAGCTCGAAGAAACGGTTGTAGTCCTGTCCGGAGAGGTCGCTCGAGACCGCGAGGCTTGCGAGCGGGCTCAGCTCGAGCCGGGCCGGTCCCCAGTCCCATTCCACCAAACGGTACCCTGTCCGCCCTTGGACCGACGCGAACAGGTCGGCATGCCTTCGGACGTAGATGGCCTCTGAGTACATCTCGTGAAAAACGTCAACTCCTGGCCCCGAAAGCTCGTGGTAGGTCACAGCTCCCGCGCGCGCGTCCCAGCCACTCTCCTTGGCTTTCTGAGTGAGCCGCAGGCTGCCGCCGAGCTGGGCCACGAGTCGAACGCCCGGGATCGGAGGGAGCCAGTCGGCTCCCGCGCCCGCGAAGATCGCGTTGTCGTTGTAAACCGCGTTGGAGGCTTCGAGGAGAGTCCGGGAGTCTGATCCGAGCCGGGCCACGCCATAGAGTTCGATAGACGAGAGCCTCCAGCCTGCGCGAACTTGGAGGAGACCGGCGACCGTACTGACGGAGCTCAGGGAGGAGCCTTCGGTGTAAGCTTCTAGAAATTGTTCAGCTTCCTCCGCTGACGAGTTCAACGGCATCGCGACTGCGAACAACGTGGGAAACAAACCCAACAGGAGAGTAGACAAGTTATGATGCACAGCGTAACTCACATACCGCTATGCATCAGATTCTCCAAGGGAAAAGGATCTGGATCCTCGTGGGCACTCGCCCCGAGGTCATCAAGCAAGCTCCGCTGTATCTCGAGCTTGCGAATCGACTCGGCCAAGATCAAGTCGCGCTTGTCGGAACCGGACAGCATCGAGAGCTGCTCGAGCAGGCGCTCACTCACTTTGGTCTCAAGCTCGACGTGACTCTCGAGATCATGAAACCCAACCAGACTCTGACTGGAAGCGCCGCCGCCGTCCTGTCAGGGATGGAGCGACTCTTCGCGTTCCAGCGCCCCGACTGGCTCGTGGTCCAAGGCGACACGACAAGCGCCGCGATGGCTGCATGGGCGGCGTTCGTGCACAAGATCCGCGTTGCGCATAACGAGGCCGGACTCCGCTCTTACGACCTCTTGAATCCTTACCCCGAAGAGGCCAACCGCCGGCTGATCTCCGTTGTCGCGGACCTGCACCTGGCGCCCACGGAGCGCGCTCGCGACGCGCTCCTCGCCGAGAAAGCGCCAGCCGACCGGGTTTTCGTCACCGGCAACACGGGGATCGACGCTCTCCGCCTCACGCTCGCGGCGCCAGCGCCCGAGACCGCTTCCGCGCTCTGTGCGCGCATCCTCGCAGGGGGGCGCCGTCCCGTGCTCCTCACTGCCCATCGCCGAGAGAACAGCGGCGAAGGAATGATGCAATGGTTTGAGGCCCTCGCGAGGTTCCTCCGCGCGCGTCCCGACATCGCTCTCATCTACCCCGTGCACCCGAATAATCTCGCCCGGCCCGCGATCGAAGCGATGCTCGCGCCGCTCCCCCAAGTCCATCTTCTCCCCGCGATCCATTACGGAGAGACCTGCCACATCCTGAAGCATTCGCGCTTCGTCGTCACCGACTCGGGCGGAATCCAGGAGGAGGCGTCATCGCTCGGAATTCCCGTCGTGGTCTGCCGAAAGACCACGGAACGGATGGAAGCGGTGCATGCCGGTATCGCCCGCCTGGCGGGGCTCGAGGTTGAGAGCATCGTCGAGGCGATGGACTGGGCCTACTCGCGGAGCGCGAGCGCCTCGGCCACGCCACCGGTGGGCATTGTTCGACCGATCTTCGGCGACGGCTTCGCTTCGGCCCGGATCGCCGACCTGCTCAGGGCTCCGGCGGCACGGCGCTCGGTTCTGGCATCGACATCGCCGAGCTCAACACAGACCCAAGAGGCTGAGTCGAGGGCACCATGTCCTCTCTGAACCACCACCAGAAGTATCCGCCCGCGAAGCGCGGGTCCGGGTAGCGTGTTGAGAAGTAGCGTTGGATGAACTCGGCTTTCTGGGCCGTGCGCTTCGTGCCGATCTCGCCCAAGGCCCCACCCTGTGCAACGGGAAACTCGTAGCCTCTCAAGAGGGCACAGTGAGTTTCCTGGGCGTGACCGGATCTCCGCCGTGGTCCAGCACGCGACCGACGGCGTAAACGGCCGCCGCGATGGCGAGCGCGCCCAGAATCTGAGCCTGCGCGGGCAGGCGCTTGACGTTGAAGAGGAAGACCGACCCTCCCACAAGCACACCGACGAAGGCAAAGAACGAGCGCTGAAGCGTCCTGGCGCCCGGACCCACGGGGTATCGCTCCTCCGCGGTGAGCAGGCTCTCGGCTTCCTTGCTGATCAAGCGGGGCCTTCGCTCCGGCGGCCCGAGCCAGAGTAGAACCCTCTCGCGCCAGCCGCGCACGTGGGGTGTCAGGCGCGCCAGCAGGGAGTACGTATGGAAGTTGGCCCGGACGGCCTCGTAGCCGTTGAGCGGGTGCAGCGTGCCGTAGCGCACCCCTTCGCGCTCTTCGGCGAAGGTGCCGAACAAGCGGTCCCAGATGATGAAGGTCCCCGCGTAGTTTCGGTCGAGGTAGGGCGCGTTCGTGCCGTGGTGCACGCGGTGGTGGGAGGGGGTATTGAAAAACCACTCCAGCGGCCCCAGCTTTCCGATGAGGCGCGTGTGGATCCAGAACTGATACAGCTGGTCGAGCGCCTTGCAGGGGATGAAGACCTCCGGAGGAGCGCCCAGCAGCGCGAGCGGCGCGTAGAAGAAGGCGGACGTAACGCTCGTGAATGCGCTCTGGCGAAGCGCGACCGAGAGATTGTACTCGCGGCTCTGATGGTGCACGACGTGCGCGGCCCAGAAGAAACCCATCCGGTGGCTCGCGCGGTGCCACCAGTAATAGACGAAGTCAGCACCCGCAAATGTCCCGAGCCAGGTGAGAGGAGAGTCGGTCGGCCAGCTCGCCAGGAGTCTGTGCTCGTGGAAATAGAGGTAGCTCACCGCGAACATCGCGGCGCCGGTGACGGCGCCGAAGGTCTGGTCGAGAATCCCGGTGCCCGCGTTCCCAATCGAGTCGCGCAGGTCGTAGTACCTGCGCACCCCTCCCCGTGAGCGAGCGGCCCAGAGTTCGAGTCCAATCCCCATGAAAAACAATGGAATAGATAAGGTAACGAGATTCATGATCCGAGGTCCGGTGGGGTCTATACCGCACCGAGTCAAAATTTGCCCAGATATTTTCTGGCAAGATCCGTGCTGATTCCCGCCTAGCGGTGTGGCGAAAAATGCGCAGTGAGCGCGCTTGGCTTCCCGTCGCACTCTCCGGGAT
>CAYJTX010000052.1:0-12693 GCA_964372615.1 uncultured Bacteriovoracaceae bacterium
TGTTTCGCCGCCCCAGCTTCGGGCCGCCTACAGCCGCTTTCACCAGCGGGGCGGCGGGTAGTGTGATAGGTCTGAAGGCCAAATGGAGTCGTTTTCAGATCGAATCCAGATCCTCTCGATCCAGTTCGTGCCGTTCGTGATGGCGGTGGTCTTCCACGAGTACGCCCATGGCCTCGTGGCGAAGAGCTTCGGCGACACGACCGCGAAGGACAAGGGGAGGCTGACTCTCAATCCCATCCCTCACCTGGACCCGATCGGGACGGTCCTCTTCCCCCTCATCAACATGCTGAGCGGGATGAATCTGCTCTTCGGCTGGGCCCGACCCGTGCCCATCGACCCGAGCCGCTTCAGGAAGTATCGGACAGGCCTCTTCTGGACCGCCTTGGCCGGGCCGGGGATGAACTTCCTGCTTGCGCTCGTGTCCGCCTCGATCTTCAGCGCGATCCGGCGGTGGATGCCCCCCGATTTCTACCTCGCGGAACCGCTCCTCGCGATGGCGTACGCCTCGGTGCCCTTGAATTACGCCCTCGGGATCTTCAACCTCATCCCCCTTCCTCCGCTCGACGGCAGCAAGATGATCGAGAGTTTCCTCTCGCCGGCGGCGACCCGGAAGTACGAGAAGCTCGCCCGGTACAGCTTCTGGATTCTCATCGGCCTCCTTCTCGCGGGTGCCTTCACCTACCTCACCTACCCGATCCGCTACGCCACGGCGTTCACGCTGTATGTGTTCGAGCTGATGTTTGGACTTTCCGCCGGGGGGCTCTGACCAGTGGATTCGGAAATGAAAAATAAAAAAACAATGCTCTCGGCCATTCAGCCGACGAATGACCCGACGCTGGGCACCTACCTCGGGGCGCTCGTGAACTGGGTCAAGCTCCAGAGCGAGTACGACTGCCTCTTCTTCGCGGTCGACCTGCACAGCATCACTGCCGACAAGCCCGACCCCAAGGAGCTTCGCGAGCTCACCTACCGCTCCATCGCCTCCTACCTCGCCGCCGGAATCAGCCCCGACGACGCGACCCTCTTCGTGCAGTCCCACGTGCCTCAGCACGCCGAGCTCGCCTGGGTGCTCACCTGCTTCGCCTACATGGGCGAGCTCGGGCGCATGACCCAGTTCAAGGACAAGAGCCAGAAGCTCGGCGAGAGCATCTCCGCCGGTCTCTTCGCCTATCCCGTGCTGATGGCCGCCGACATCCTGCTCTACGGCGCGCACCTCGTACCCGTGGGCGACGACCAGAAGCAGCACGTCGAGCTCACACGCGACATCGCTCTTCGCTTCAACAACCGCTACGCCGAAGATCTATTTGTCGTACCTGAGCCGTTCATCCCTCCGGTCGGCGCCCGCATCATGAGCTTTCAGAACCCGACCGCCAAGATGTCGAAGTCCGACCCGGACCCGAACGGCCCGGTGTTCCTGACCGACTCCGACGACGTCATTCGAAAGAAGATCAAGCGCGCGGTCACCGACTCGGGTTCGGAGGTCACGCTATCGGAGGACAAGCCCGGCATTGCGAACCTTCTCACGATCCAGTCGGCCATCACCGGCACGCCCGTCGCGAAGCTCGTGGAGACCTACCGGGGCAAGCAGTACGGCCACCTCAAGGTCGACACGGCCGAGATCGTCGTTCAGGCCATCGGGCCGGTCCGCGACCGCGCGACGAAGCTCCTGGCCGACCGTTCCTACCTCGACGACATCCTCCGCAAGGGCGCCGACAAGGCCAGCGCCCGCGCGCAGGCCACCCTCAGCCGGGTCTACGACCGCGTGGGTTTCCTGAATCGGTTCAGCTGATCCGGGAGATTGCCTCAAGTGGAGCTAAGAGAGTGCTTGGCCTGCCGTCGCACTCGACTCCAAGGATCCCGGAGAGTGCGACGGGAAGCCAAGCATTCCCTCAGCTCCCTCTTTACAGCAATCCGCTAGTTTTTCCAGCGCGGCACTTGGACCGCGAACGGCGACTCGGTGCGCGGATGCCGCGTGCGGCGGGTCTTGAAGGAAGAGATCGGCTCGCGCGTGGTGGCTGGGTCCTGATTCGAGTAGACCTGAACTTCGACGAACGACGTGCAGGGCGTCTCCGAAGCCGCGTCGCTCGGGCACTCGCGCGTCGCGCGGGCGACCGAAACCGTGTCGGAACAGCGATCGCCGCTCGCGGGGCGGTTCTTCTCGGTCATAACGACGGCGGTCACCATCGTGCCCGCCTGGTCGGCGGACGTAGTCTCGAACTCATAGCGCTTGGTTCGACGCGCGGTGGCCTGAGCGACCGAGTCGGTCACGCCCTGCCCCTGCTCGTCGAGAGCCTGGACGACGATCACGGAGACGCGCATACGGCCCCTCTTGGTCGTGGTCACGACGAGAGCCTCGGCCGGGACCGAGGTCCCCAGCTCGATGCCGGCAGGAACGCAGTCGTTGACGGTCAGCTTTCCGGGAGCCCGGTAGGCTTCCGAAGGAGGGTTGCAACCCATCAGACCAAAAGCGGCAGACGCCGCAGCCAGATACCCCAACCGACCGTATGATTTGTTCATGACGCGGGGTAATAGCCGTGAAGATGCCTAGCGTCAATTCCGATCTTTTTTCTTGCGCGTTTCCCCCCAGGTTCGCAAGGATCATGTAGGAGGCGCGATTGGCTCAGCGGGTTCCCATCACGATCAAGCTGGATGCATTTGAGGGCCCCCTCGACCTCCTCCTTCACCTGATCCAGGCGCACGAGCTGGATATCTCACGGATTTCCATCGCCAAGATCACGGACCAGTACCTCGCGTACGTCCGGCTGATGCAGGAGCTGAACTTCGACGTTGCGGGGGAGTTCCTGGTCCTGGCCGCAACTCTCCTGCATTGGAAAAGTAAAGCGTTGCTGCCCCAGGACCCATCGCAGGCGGGAGCGGGGGTACAGGACGACGACCTGCTTTCACCGGAGGACCTCGTCCGCCAGCTTCTCGAGCATCGCCGCTTCCACGCGGCCGGACAGGATCTTGCCCAGCTTCCGCACCTCGGAGAGGACGTCTTCACCCGCCCCAACCCGAAGCCCCCGGTCCAGAGGGTCTGGCGGGAACTGGCGATCACGCAGCTTGTGCTCGCCTACCAGGACATGCTCGTGCGAGCCCGCCGGCGCACCCATGTTCTCCGCAAAGAAACCGTCTCGCTCACCGAAAAGATCCGCCAGATCGCGCAGAGCCTGGTCCTGGGCAAAGTGACGCTTCTGAGCGATCTCCTCACTTTCGATTCTTCTCGAGCGCCGCTTCGGCCTGAAGAGGTCGTGACGTTTCTCGCTTCGCTCGAGCTCTCCCGCCTCAAGAAGATGAGGCTCCACCAAAACGAGGCTTATCAACCTATTTATGTCGAGCTTATTCAGTCGCTGCAGGGCTTCGACCCTTCGTTGGCTTCGGGCTTTGATGCCGTGGTGGCCCGAACGGAAGTCTCTCACGCCGGGGAACTGGACGCCCTCACCGCTTCCGCCGAGGCAAGCGATCGAGCCGTCTTCGAAAGCGCCGGTCTGGGCGGAGGCCCCTCGCCCGAGCCCGACGAGCCCGCTCATCTCGAAACCGGAACCGTTGCAGGGCAGGACCTTCATTCCGACCCATTACGGAGCTGAGACCATGGAAAACCCCAAGCCGCCAGAGCCGTCCCACGAGCCATCCCTGGAAGCTGAAGCAGGCGAGTGGAAGCCGGAGCAGCCGATCGCGTTCGTGCCGGACCCTCTCGGATCGGCGATTCTCGACGTAACCGAGGCACAGGGATCCGAAGACGAGCTGGACCTCGACTCGGAGCTCGAGTCGGACCTTGGGCCGCCCATCCCCGAGAAGAGCCCGGAAGAGGTGGAACAGGAGATGAGCCGGCTCGCGGACGCCGTCGCCACCCAGGTCGACATCGACCAGGCGGCTGCCACCGCGATCGCCCTCCCGCTCGAGGAGGCGCCGCCCGAGGAGTCATCGCCCGAAGAACCGGCTGCGGAAGGGCACGAGGCTCCGGCTATTCCACTCGCCCAGGAGCTGGACCAGGCGGAGCTGGAATCCTGCGTGGAGGCGCTGCTCTTCATCTCGGACAAACCCCTTTCAGCCCTCCGCCTGCGCGAGCTGCTTGGACCGGACGCCCCGCTCTCCATTTTCCAGGAGGCGATCACTTCGCTGCGCGATCGCTACGCGCAGCCGCACCACGGAATCGAGGTCATCGAGGTCGCGGGAGGGCTGCAGTTTCGCACCAAGCCCGGGCGGGCCGCGCTGGCGCGAAAGCTTGCGAAGATCCAGACCCAGCGCCTGTCGGCGGGCGCCATGGAGTCGCTCGCCCTCGTGGCCTACAAGCAGCCCTGCATGAAGGAGGACATCGACCGGGTCCGCGGCGTCGATTCCTCGCACTACATGCGCATCCTGCTCGAGAGGGAGCTGATTCGAGTCTCTGGGCGCTCCGAGCTTCCTGGGCGACCGATGCTCTATGATACGACGCCGAAATTCCTGGAGCTTTTCGGGCTCAAGAACTCCCAGGAACTTCCCGGCCTGAGGGAGATCGAAGAGATGGTGCCCGCCTCGGAGGCGGCGGACGAAGACCCCCGCGTCCCCGAGATGCGACGGCTCGTCGGCGAGATGACCGGTGACACGCGAACACGCCTGGTCTACGACCCGCGCGAGGACGAGAAGATCCTTCGCGAGATTCGGGAGCGCGTGGGCGCCATCCCGACCTCAACACCGTTCCTCGACCAGCAGCGCGCGCAGGAGGCCGCCGCCCTGGCCGAAGCCGCGGCCGGGCCGGTCCAGCCGGAGCTCCCGCCGGCGGCAGCTACATCGCCAGCAGAACCAGCGCCAGCCACTGGGCCGTGATCACGCCCGTGGAATGAAGCTGGGTCCAGTGTTCGAAGCCGAACAGGCTCGTCACCGGCGATAGCTGGGCAAGCCAAAGCAGTCCCACGCACGCCCACAGCACCTGGCGGACGAAGCGCCCCTCGATGGATCCGGTGATCGAGCCGAGCGGGATACCAACCGCAAAGACGCTCCCCCATCTCCACGCGAGGGGATTGAGAAGATAAATGAACATCAGCCAGGCGCTGATCCACCCAAGCGTTTCCTGAAAGGAGAGGATCCTCAACCTTCGAGTGAAAAAGCAAGCGAGGAGCAGGCCGGAAACACAGGCCGCGAGGCCGGCGGCCAGCTCTCCGTGACCGCCGCCCGCCCAGCGCAGGGCCGAAAGCCAGAGACTCTGATTCATGTCGGAGAGATAGACTTCCGGGGGCTGGGCCTTCAGTGCCTCGTACCAGGCCTGCGACAGCGCCAGCGAGCGCTCCGGACCGAAGACCAGCGACGGAACCGCGGCGCCCCAGATAAACCACGCCATAAGGTAACTGGAGATCAGCAGCTGGAACTTGCGTCGTCGCCTCGCGGGCCCGCCTTCGTTCATTCCCGCGTTGCCGCTTGGGGGCCCTGGCAGCTCAGTCCCCCGGGCGAACACGAGAACGAGGGGCAGGATCACGGCCACCCAAGGAAGCTTGAACGCGGGCAGCGTGCCGGCAAGAAAGCCGGACAGTGCGGGTCGCCGCACCAGCATCGCGGCCGAAAGCACGGCGAGACCGAAGAGAAAAAGCTCGAGCTGCCCGAGATCGAGCGTCTCCAGAATGCCTTTCCAGGCCAGCCCGAGCCCCAGGGCGAGCATGAGCACGTGCCGCCAGGAACGGTACCGCGATCCGACCAGAAGCCCAATCGACAGCCCCAGTATCGAGAGTACGGTGAAGATGGACCAGGCGGTCGACTGCCCCGCGGGGAGCCATCCGAAGGCGGCCAGCACCCCGGGAACCGTACGAATCGCCGCACCTTCGTCCGGACCGCCCGCCCGGGATACGGCCATCGCGTATGGATTTTCGCCCGCGGCCATCCGGGCGCTCGCCCGGAGGTGAAGAGTGAAATCAGATGGGGCGGCCGAGCCCATCGGATTCGCGGGATAGCGGACGAACAGCAGCGCGGCCGTGACCCCGATCAGGGCCCAGGCGGCCCAGCGCGCAAAGGGCGAGTAGGCCGAGCCGTCGAAAGCCTTTCGAAATGCAGCCTGCAGTTTAACACCGGCCATGTTAGGCCATTCCAGGCCAGTTCAGGCCAGGAAGGAAAATCCGGGATGTCCCGGGGTTTCAGGGTGCCCCATGCCGACGGAACGTGTCCAGAAAATCCTAGCCCGCGTGGGAATCGCCTCGCGCCGACAGGCTGAGCAGCTCATTTCTCTCGGCCAGGTGACGGTCAACGGCCGGCCCGCCCGCCTCGGGGATCGCGCCGAGCTCGGGCGAGACGCGATCAAGGTCAATGGCAAGCTCCTTCGTAACGCAGAGACTAAGGTTTACCTCGCCTTTCACAAACCCAAGGGCGTCATCTCGATGCTCGTCGATCCCGAAGGCAGGGCGACGCTCGCCGACTTCCTCGGGAAAGTGAGGGCGCGGGTCTTTCCGATCGGCCGACTCGACTTCAACAGCGAGGGCCTCATCATACTGACCAACGACGGGGACTTCGCCGAGAAAGTTCAGCGCCGCGCCGATTTGCCGCGCGTCTATCACGTAAAAGTTCGGGGACACCCGACACCCGAGATGCTCGCTCGACTCTCCCGCGGCACGCGTCAGGGCCGCCGCCTCATCCGCCCGCATTCGGTTCAGCTCTCCCAGGAGCTCGCAAGCAAGTCGCGCATCGAGATCGTCCTCATGGGAGCCGGGGCCATGGACCTCAAGACGCTCTTTGAGCACAAGGGCTTCCTCGTGGAACGAATGGTCCGCACCGCGATCGGGTCCATTACGCTCAGCGGGATCCTGCCGGGTCATTTCCGGCTCCTCAAGAAGAGCCAGATCGACGGGCTCCTGGCGAAGGGGTGCTGAAAGAGGGGATGACCGCTCTGGGACTCTCCGGAATCACTGGAGTCGAGCCCCAGAGCGGTCATCCCCACTTTCAGCACCCCTCATCAAGCTAGAGCGCGCCGAATCGAATCAACTCGTTGAGCGCCCGCAGCAGGGCGGCAGGGCACTCCTTTTGAGGAAGGTGGCCGCACTCGGGGGCTTCGCGGAACGCGGAGTTCCGAACGAGCGCAGCCATCGCCCGTCCCTCGTCTGGAGTGACGATGCGGTCAGATGCACCCCAGAAAAAGAGGGACCCCCGGTTCATCGACGGGAGATGGGTGTCCAGGAGATCCTCGGTCGTCTGCGCGGCTATCACGAATTTCGAGTTCCCGTTTCGGGCCCTGCGGGCGGCCGCCTCCCAGACCGCGTCGGGAAGCTCCCGCGGACTGTGATAGGCCCTCTTCTGAAACTCCTTGAGCGCCTGCGCCGATCCATCCGAGAGCAGCTTGCCCATTCCCCTTTCCCACTGAACGCGCAGCCCGGTGGCCCCCACGAAGGCGACCTTGTTCACGACCTTGGGCCACTCGATCGCGGCCCAGGCCGCTACCCAGCCGCCGAAGCTGTTTCCCACGACCATCCAGCGGTGGCAGCCCTTCAAGCGCGAGAGCGCCAGACCCACGGTCTTTCCGAGCTCTCGGGCACGAAATCCCGCCGGCGTGCTGGGCGGCGGTGACTCGCCGAAGCCCGGAAGATCCAGCGCCAGGAGGCGCACCCGCGAGATCCAGTAGGCCCCGCCCTCCAGAAAAAGCTTCCGCCAGGTCAGCGCCTGATCGCCGAGCCCGTGAACCAGCGCGATGCAGGCGCAGTCGGCGCCCGGCACGCAGGAGCTGAGCTCGAAAGCATGAAGGCCTTCGATCGTGATCTCCTGGACTCCTGCTTTCCTCAGCTCCCGCCTCTGCTTCCATTCCGCGATCTCCAGGGGATAGACGATCTTGACGGTGTAGAGGACCAGCCCACTGATCGTTATCAGTGAGATTACGATCCAGAAGGCCCATGCGCGCAGAAAGGTCCTGAATCGGGTCGAAGGCGCTGCGTCTGCGCTGAGAGACTCTTCGGGCTCAGACATGGGTTTCGCTCCGACTTTACACCCGGACCCCCGGATCTTCGACCCAGTGGTCTGGGGTTTTTGGAGTTGACGGTTCGGGTGAGACGAGCATACCGTCCCGACACTTCAACTTTTCTGACGCGGGGTGGAGCAGCCTGGTAGCTCGTTGGGCTCATAACCCAAAGGTCGTAGGTTCAAATCCTACCCCCGCTACCAAATTGCAAAAACACAAAGGCCCCGGACCTCTCGGTCCGGGGCCTTTGTGTTTCCGGAGTTCGGCGCGGGGGTAGGATTTGAATGCGAGGGCGGCCGCGATGGAGCGCGCGCAGGCGCGGTGCTTCGGCCTCAGATAGGCGTAGGCCTCGAAGCCGCCTGGCTCGCCCCACACAGTCTCAGCCGGAATCTCCCGAGAAGCCAGCCGCGTCAGGACTTGATTGCCAGGAACGAACAGCTTTCGATAGCTCCAGGGCGCGAGACTGATCACGAATCGCTCCCCCGGGCGCGAGGGCGCCTTAGCGCTTCCAGCCGATCCAACTGAAGTCAGTCGGCGGAAGCACGAGGTTGAGCATCGACAGGTCGAGCTCCTCCCTGGCCCACAGTCCGTGCGCGAAATGGGTGACCGGCCAGATCACCGCCTGCTCCCAGATCAGCTCGTTAATCCGCTGCACGTCGAGCTTCGGCTTTTCGAGCTCCTTGTGGATACGGCCATCTGTGTCGGGCAGGCGGATCCCTTCTTTGGACAGGAACATGAATCGAATGTCCGCGTCGGGGTCGTCGATGAGGATGCCAGTGCGCAGCCTGTATAGGTCTGCGACATAAGCCGGAAGGGTGGGGTCATACTCCTTGGAAAAGACGGAATCGGAAACTTCCACCGGCTCCGCACCGATTCCCAAAGATTGGGCCGCCGCCTCAGCGGAGAACCGAAAGAAACCCACGTAATGGGTCGATCCGGTCGAGCCGTCATATCGAAGAGAGCGAAGGCCTCGCGACTTCCGCGATCCGCCCATCGACCCGCTACTCTTCCCTCGATCGTCGGGCTTCAGCACCTGAACGCCCTTCATGACCGGAGGAAAGAACGAGTAAGTCACTCCAAATCCCAGGTCCTCAAGTTTCGAGTAGAATGCCCTTCGAAGGGCCTCACGATGATCCAGACTGGAGCAGGGGCTATCGCCGAGACGCCAGCTACGGCAGGCCACATAATTGATGCCGGAAAGTGCCCCCCGATAAAGCAGGTAGCCTTTCCCCGGCGACTCTTCCAGCGTGGTTCCAATCACCAGCTGGGCCTGACTTCGCCGTTCGCGGCCTGAGATGAGGGAGATCGACTCCGCAGCCCGCGGATGCCTCCCTTCCGGATAGAAGTCCTTTCTCAGCGCCAGGACAAACGACTCGTCATCCCATTTCGAGAGTCGATAGGGCCCCGAGGATGTCACGCGCTTCGGATCCAGCCACTTACCGGACCGGGGGTCGAAATCTCCTCGGAACGCAATCGCGTAAAGCCCAAAGCTGATGAGATCAATGACCTTGGGAACGGGTCGGTCGAACCGCAGAATGACCTCGCGAACCGAGGTGGTCTGGATTCCCGCTACGTTCGAACTTGGGTTCTCGAGGCCCGTGATCCCTTCGAAGTGCTCAAGGAGTCCGTTGCTCGATTTTCTGTTTTTCAGGAGAAATGCAATCCTCTTTAGCGAAAATGCCACGTCGTCGGCCGTAATCGGGTCGCCCGTCTCGAACCGAAGCCCCTGCCTGATCTTGAAGGTCCACGTCCGCTGATCCTTCGAGGCCGACCAGGACTCTGCAACCACCCCGACGTACTGACCGACCCGGTACTCGGAGACCAGCGGAGCCAGCACTGACCGAAAGGCGACGTGGTGAATGAATGCGTCGTAGTCGAGGGGATCCGACGAATACGGACGCGAACTGGCCCAGACAACGAGGCGGTCCGGATCGGGAGAAGACCGAGTGCATGCACCTAGAGAGGCCATGGCGATCAGCGACAGAGCAGCTGAAGTGATCAGCTGCGACTGACGCCGTCCTTGCCTCCGCCATTTCCACCACCCGACCCCTCGCCGGCGAGCGGAATCCCGTCGCGGACGCCCGAATCCAGTCGCTTGGCGATTGCGTGCAGGCCCAGGGTCGAAAACGTGAGGACAAGAATCTACAAAATGAGACGCTTCATGGGATTTCCCCTCCATTGACGCGCTCTTAGTAATCATAACGCATTTAGTCAATTTCTCATTTTCTAGGCTCTCCCCACGCCACGCCACGGGGTATGCCCTATCGAGTCGAGCCGGGAGGCTCGCCCTCCACCCTGAGCCGATTGTCCTGAGCCGGTGGCGCCCTTCTCCCCGTTTCAGGAGGAAGTAACGGCGCCAAACGCGACCACATCCCGTTGGTCAGCATCTTTCGCATGCGCCCGAGAGTAACCTACTCTCGAGGACACACCCGAGCGCGTGCTTACGTCTGAAGTCCACAATGCGTGGCCTTCGCCCCTGACCAGTCTCTTGGTCGAGCCTCAAGTGCACGTTTTGTGGCCTTCAGCATGCGGCCTTTCACGCGCAGCAGATTCAGGTTCTCGACGGAGCGCGCCCCCGCCCATTACAAAGCGGGTTACGCTCCTCCCAGGTGCGCCCGAACGGCCTCCTGGGGCTCTGGGACAGGATCCGAACCCGCGTGAGCCATTCCCCAGCCCGAAGCGGGCGGCGGAGTAAGCATTCCGGCAGACGCCTGGAGGCCTATGAGTCTCCCGAGAAGTTCGTGGCCGCTGCTCCGGGCCTGGACCCAGCGACCCCGATCTAGGTCGATGCGAAGCTGGGCGAGGGCGTGGACCGGATTGAGTGCTCGGAGAAACTTCACAAGCAAGGGTTCACGCTGAGGGGCATCGTCGGCAAGGAGCCACCCTGGTCCTGACTCAAATCTTGCGATCCCGAAGCTCCCGGACGAAGTCACCGAAGGGCAGCACCTCGATGCGCTCGCCGTGGGCTCGTCTTTCCTTGCCCAGATAGACGAGCAGCTTTCTCCGCAGGCCAGGAAGGTCAGAGACCGCCTTCAGGCCGGCGAAGTGCTCGGGGCGAAGGCGCGCGGTGGCCTTGGCCTCGATGGCGATCCACTCCTTGCCTCGTCGGAGCAAGAAGTCGACCTCGGTGAGCTTGGCCTCCGCGGGTGACCAGTAGAAGAGGTCGGAGATCTCCGCCCAGGTGTCCCGCTGAAAGCAGAGAAGCATGTGGACCAGTCCTTCAAAGAGGGGACCGAGCTCCGGATCGGACGCAGGATGAAGGACCTTCTGCGCCGCCCGGGCGATGCCGGGATCGATCCAGTAGAGCTTGGAGTGCCGCCTTTCCCTCACCCTGAGCTTGCCCTCGAACGCCGGGAGGCGCGTCGCAAGCAGAGTATCCTCGAGGATCTCGAAGAATCCCTGCGCTGTCGGTCGACCTACCCCGGCGTCTCGCGCGACATTCGACAAGTTGAGGATCTGGCCGTGAAACGCGGCGGCTACCGGCAGGAAGCGGCTGAAGCCCCCCAGGTTTCGCACGAGGGCCACAGCCTGGATCTCCTCCCTGAGATACATCTGAACGTAGGCTCGCAAGGTATCGGCTGGGTCCGGGGAGCTTACGACGAGTGGAAGAGTCCCGAAGCTCAGCGCCTGCCTCAGGTCGAAGTCTTCGCCCATCTCCATGGGTGTCAGGGGGAACATCAGGCGTCGAACAGCACGCCCAGCGAGGAGGTTCACGCCGGAGCGCCGGAGCTTTCGGGCGCTCGACCCGGTAAGAGCGAACTTGAGCTTTCTCTCCTCGATGAGGCGATGGACTTCATTCAATAAATTTGAAAGCCTTTGGATCTCGTCCACGACGACCCGGCTTCCCGCTGTGACGGCCTTGAGCTCCTCGCGGAAGAGGGAGGGGTCCGCGAGGAGGTAGAGCGAAGCCAGGACGACGAGGACCTCCTCGTCATAGGAGGTGCGCACGCTGACGCCGAGGAAGCGGCGCGGATCGGCCAGGTAGTCGACCTCCTCCTGCGAAAGCGACCGGTAGCCGATCAGGAAGCGCAGGTCCGCCGCTCCCGAGGCGCAGGGAACTTCCGTGAACGACTGCGTCGCGAAGGCGAAGATGCCGCGCGAATCGGGGCCCGTGCCACGCGCCTTGGCGAACTCGCCCTTCCAGCAATCGAGCGCCTCCTGGATCAGGGCGCGAGCACGCGCCGCCGCGACCGAGACGCCCGCCTCGTCGACCGAAAGACAGTACGTCACCTGCTCGGTGCTGCGGACGAACCACGGATTCTTCGCGTCCCGGAAGAGCTCGCCGCCCGAGGAGCTCCAGCCCGAACCGCCCGCGTGAACGGATGAGGCCCCAAGAAGAGCCAGGAACAGCGCCGAGGCCTTCATCGTGCCGGTCTCTCGAAGGCCAGCACCTTGGACATCTTGTTGCCCAGAATGGACAGGAAGACGACCTGCGGCGCGCAGGGGACTTCCGGCGTCCGCCTCGAATCGCGCGCGCTCAATGACCTCTTCGCTGCCGTCGCTGCCCGCGATCGTCGCCGTCTGCTCCTCGCAGGCCGTGACCGCTTTCGCGAGCACGTCGCGCATGTTCTCGCAAACGGGCCCGCAGCCGAAGTTCGGGTCACAGCCGAACTGGCAGCCGCGTTTGAAAAGCCTGACCTGCGCCCGATCGCCGCAGCGGCAGGCATCCCCGAACGCGGCCAGCGCGAAGTACGCGTCCGCCTGCGCGAGAAGCCCCGCCGGGTCGATCGGGTCCAGGTTGAGCAGCCCCGCCACGGCTCGTGCCGAGCAGATCCTGGCGGCGGCGGCGG
>CAYJTX010000053.1:0-12494 GCA_964372615.1 uncultured Bacteriovoracaceae bacterium
AGGGGACAAGATTTCAGGATCGAAGTTCTCTCTGCTGCAAGCCCGTAGGGAGAAGCCAAGGGAGCCGCAAAAAGCGTGTAAAAGAGCAACAGCGAGATTGTTCCGAAAAATCGCTTTGTGAAGTCGCTCGAAAACCGCAGAGTTTGTCCGCTGCCTCCGGACAAGACACCCCTCATGTTTTGAGTATACCACTTGCCCGATAAGCGCTGACGCTCGGGAACGGGACCCGGGAGTTAACAGTGGAAACGAGTCTCGGCCCGACGAACCTGGTGCGCCGCAAGGCGACCCGAGGCTTTTCAGTCCTCGCTGTCTTTGATCTCTTTCAGCAGGGATCCCCACGCCTGGAAGCTCGGCCCGTAATGCGCGAAGCTCTCGTCGTACCCGCGCCTCGCCTCCATCTGGCCCCAGCGCGTGAACGCGCCGGTGTGGACGGCCACGATCGTGGGCCCCATGAGCAGGTGGTCTGTAAAGACCGGGCCGCCCGAATCCCCGAAGTCGATGTCGCAGTCGTGAAAGGCCCGGCCCTTCCTGAACTTGTGGACGGTGCAGCTTGCCTGGGCCGTCAGGAGCTCCGACGCGCCGAAGTACCGCCCGTAGCCGGCCACCTTCACGCGCCGGCGGGTCCAGGGGGGCATGAACGTCCAGTCAGCGACACGGAAGTGCCCCGGCTCGCCCAGGGGCTTCTCCAGCTTCAGGATCGCGAAGTCGTAGCCCCGGTTCACCCAGAACAACACGACGGCGGAACGGGCGATCATCCGCCCCTCCTCGTAACCCTGCTGGAACTCCATGGGCGCGTAAACAGACCCATCGACCTTGGATACGCAGTGGGCCGCCGTGAGGATCAGATCCTTGCCCACGAGACTGGCCGTGCACAGCCCGCCGGTCGCGAGGTTCACGAGGCGTCCGATCCAGCCCTTCCACTTCGCGTCGTCTCCGACCCGTACCCGGTCATTCGTGCCGAAGATGTGCGAAGGCACCTGGGCGGCGACCCAATCGGCCACGGGCCCGAGGTCCACGGCCTGGGCGGCGTTCGAGCTGAGCATGACAACGAGCATTCCGAGGGCGTTCCACATCGAGAAGCTGGCAATATCATTACCTACTTAATTTTGTCAACTTTAGACCCGGCTCAGCGAATTGATCGAGGCGCCGTCGGATCGTCCTTGGGGTGTTAGGGTCGCGTACGTAAAGGGGCCGGGAAGGCTTACATTCGAAATCGAGCAACCCAAGAAATGACTGCGAGAACCGACTTCCAATGCGTCTATCGTGAACTTCAGCTGCGCGGCTTGATCCTCCAGGCCGATGCCGATTTGCCCAGCGTCGCACGATTGCTGATTGGCGGAACGTTCAAGGGTTCCTGGTGGGGTCACCCGAAAGGGAACGCGATCTATAATCTCTCCGGCGAGCTCCACGAGAGACCGGATGTTCTGGCTCTCAAGCTCGTTTCAGGCAAGGTCACATTCGTCCATCGAGACCTCTGGTCCGCCGTCTACTCGGTCGCGACCTCTCGCGAACCGTGGCAGATGAAGGGCCTGCTCCCGTCCGCGAAGGCGTTGCTCACGCTCGTTGGCCGACGTGGAAGTGTTCGCGCCGATCACCTGGAACCCCCTTTTCGGAAATCCGTCCCCGAGCTGGAAAAGCGCCTCCTCATTCTTTGTGGAGAAGTTCACACCGAATCCGGCGCACACGCGAAGAGTCTGGAATCCTGGCGGCACTGGGCCAAACGGGTGGGCTTCCGTCCGGGGTCCATTGCAGGGGAGGCGGCGAAAGGTATTTTGGCTGAAGCGACGGCGGCCCTCGCGGAGAGGACTCAGGGTCGGGCGTCTCTACCTTGGTCGAACGCTCGTCGCGTGTGAGATCCGTCGCGTCGAGCCGGCCTGTCCCACGCGTCTCACGACGTGAGGAAGTTTATCTTTCATGATGCAATGCATTGCAATAAATTTGCGCACCGCGTCTATCACAAGTAGAACGCGTTCCATCAGTTCAGCTCGTCGGCCTCTCAGGGCATTTGCCGGCGGAGCCTTCAGGAGGGATGGGGATGCGCATTGGGGAATGGCACGCGAGCTCGCTCATGCGGGTCGCTCGATTCGGGAGTGTCTTGGGGGCGTTGGCGGCGCTCGGGCTGTCGGTGGCGGCACCCGACGCGCGGGCGACTCCGGCGCGCTTGAGCGAGCTCGCGCTCTCCAAGGTCGGCAGGTACCTGCTGCTCGAAACCTACGAAGGCAAGGCGCTCACGCAGCTCGTGACGGGCACCGAGGCGGCGACCGACGCGCAGCTACGAACGTTCCTCCAGTCGCTCGGGCAGAGGCGCTACCAGGCGCTCGGCCGCGAGCTCGAGACGCGCCTGACCCGCGCGGACGAACGCTTCCGGGTCAACCGCGAGCGGATTCTCTCCGAAGACGCGCGGATCACGCGGCTGACCCAGTCGGACCGGCAGATCCTCGAGACGCTCGCCGGCGAGGAGCTCCAGACGATCGAGCAGAGCGGGCGGGTGCGCTTCGAGGCTCCCTCCGAAGGAAGCCCCTATCGCGCGCGGAGGGACGAATTCCTGGAGGCCGGCAACCGCGTGGTTCCCGGCGCCTTCGCCGAAGGGTTCCCCTCGAGCCTCTCCACCGGAAGCCTGAGGACGCGGGTCACGCGATTCCTGGGGAAGTGGCCGCGAAACGCGAAGCTCGTGGATGACGTCGTCTTCAAGCTCGAGGCGGGCGGGTCGACCTACGAGGGAAGGCGGCAGGTCCTCGTCGTCTCGACGAAGGGAATGAGCGAGGCAGCGCAGGCGCGGCTGCTCCGCGACTACCTCGCGGCGTTCGGCCGGGGAACGGTCTCGTTCCCGCTCACCCGAAGCGCCGGCCACCTTCACACGCGGCTCGGCACGAAAGACCTCGGCTTCATCAACGAGGTCGACATCGAGGCCTACCGGCTGGGCGGGAGCGAGCGCCTGGAGCCGATCGTGGAGCTCACCCCTCAGGAGGAGGCGCGCCTGCGCACGTACGTGGAGCAGGCCTTCCGCCGGCCCACGCGGGTGCTGGGCGATTTCGGCTACGACGGCGCGGGCAGCGGCCAGACGCGCGGACGGCTCGACGACAACCGCCCGCTGCGCGGCGAGCAGCACAACTGCACGAGCTGGATGGCGACCGCGCCCGTGGGGCCGCGCGGGGAGCCGCTCTTCGAGCTAGTGGGCTCGCGTTCCGGGTGGAACATCCACACGAACCCCGGCTGGTGGTCGAACTTCCTGATGGTCTCGTCGCCCGTCGAGCGGGTGCCGATGGCCGTCTTCTGGACGCAGCAGTCGCTCGCCGAGGCGAGCCACGCCGTGCGGCCGGGCCGGCATTTCGAGTGGGACTTCGGCACGCATTGAGCGTGATCCGCGCCCCTGGAGAACAACCGGAGGCCAGGCCCCCCCTCCCACGACGGCCTCGATCACCGCCCGCGAGCTGCTGGAGCTCCTTCAGGACGGAGGCCTTCTCCTCCTCAGCCTTGAGCCCGCGCGCCTCGCAGCGCTCGATCTCCTTCTGAGCATTCGCCATCTCGGCGGAATCGGATAGGAGGGGAACGGTGGATAAAGCGCGCCCCGTCCTCCCACACCACCGAACATGCCGTTCGGCATCCGCGATCGCCCGGACTCGAGAAAGTCACGTCTGACTCAGGTCCTGGCGCCAACAGCTGTAAAACACGTCGCCAGATTTCTTTCTATTTCCTTTATATAAAGTGCGCGATCGGACTGGGTACGCCGATTGCTCTATCTGCCGTGAAAGCCTCAAAGCGTTTCACGAAGTTTCTCGGTGAGGGCTTACCGCCTTTACCGAAACAGAGGAGTATTGTGCCCAAGATCCGCACGCTGGAATCCTCCTCGCTCGTGACCGCATCCATGGCGATCGCGCTTTTCCCGTCTCTCGCTTACGGGGATGTCGCCCCGATCGTCGCGCTGGATCGCGACGTCGCCAACCTGCCAGGAGTCGCCTTTCGGTATGGTGGCCAGGGGCGGCTGGATCGCGAGGAAACCGAGCACCTCCTGTCCAGCGTCGCCCATGATCGAGCCGCGCATGCCGCCGCCACTGCCGCGAGGAGCGCCGACGGATGCCCGGACGACAGCCCTGTAGTTCCTGGTCGAACTGCCGGCCCTGCCTCGGAAGCCGGTTCCGCTACCGCGGACGACTGGCAGATAGTATTCCTGATGAGAATTTCCGCGGAAAGCCACATGGGCTCCGGGTCCACGACCGTGACACCCGGCGCCGTCGGCGCGGCTCGTGAGCAGCGGGACTATGATGCGATCTCGCGTGAGATCGCCGCCGGCACGTTCACTCCCGAGAGGCTGGAGCAGGCACTCGCCGCCTCCGGCAGCGCGCTCCGGAACTCGCCCCGGGAGGCCATGGCTTATGTCGCCGCTCTCGGGTCTCGCTTGCATGAGAATTACGGCGAGTCGTACGCAGGGCGCTTTGTCACTACTTTCGAGCAGTATGGCCGCCTGTCCCGCGGGGAATCTGTCGGTCAGTGCAGCGACATCCACTACGCGATGCTTCGGGCGTACAACCGGATGGTAGGGCCCAATGCGAAAGCTTACCTCGTGAACTTTCAGTCCGGCAGGGATCTGCATCACACCGACATGGTCATCGAGCTGGATGGCCAGGTCTACGTCGTGGACTACGGAAGCATCACGCAGGCGCCGGCCTCCCGCCCGGATCCACTGCGGCAGGACGGACGGATGGGGCATGGCCTCGCTTACCGGATCTTCGGTGAGGGAACTGAGCAGACCGACCGCATGCTTGCTCACATCGAGAGCCCGCTCGGAAATTTCCTGCATGAGGTCTCAACGGGTCGCAGCCCTTACAATCCTTTCGCCGAGCGGAACTACAGCAACTTCTCGGCTGCTCTTCAGAACCAGGAGGGGAGCCAGGTGCGTGTCTTCTTCGGCGAGCTGGGCGGAACCGATCTCGTCATGGGTGTAGCAGCCAACCTTCGTGGAATCGCTCGGCTGCCCGCCGGTTTCAGTCTCGAGGGCCACGTCTCAGGAGCTATCGCGTATGCGTACCGAAACTACCAGGTCGATGGCCGAAGGACTTCGCTGAACTCCGAGATCCTCTACGTCCATACCGGACTCGGAATCATTTCGCCCAGGCTTCAGCTCGGACCGGTCGCTCTCCAGGCTCGCACAGACCTCTCGCTGGTAGGAGGCGTCTGGTACAAGCATTTCGAAGGCGCAGAGAGGAATTGGGAAGGCGACGGGAATCTTGTGAGCCGGACCGGCGTGACCGCGACGTACGAAGGTTCTCGGGTCCGAGTCCAGGCCCAAGGCATGGCCGAAATTGTTCCCTCATTCACCACCGCTTTCCCGTCCTCGACCGACGGAAGCAGCGGAATGGACGGACTCTCCTCCACCCTGAGCATCCTTCCGAACCGCATTCAGGGTGGCCTCGACCTCACCCTACGCACGGGGACCGGCTACAATCCGTTCGTTGGCGGTACCTACCAGTATACACCGCTCGGACAGGTGGGCGAAGCTCGGGCTGGCGTCGTATCTGACGACGCTTCGATCCGCGCGAGCATGGTACTGCGCGGAGCGTTCGATCGAGACTCCACGCCTGTCTTCGTCCCGGGCGCGCGTCGAGAGCTTGGGGCCACTTTCAACTGGTGCAATCAGTCAGCGGAACGCCTCCGGTCTCCGGTATGCCTTGCCGTACAGGTCCAGAAGTCACTGGAAGACCCGGGCTGGTCGGGGACTATCGGACTCGAAGTAAGATATTGAGCGATGGAACACCCACGCTCAAGCTGAACCCGCGTCTTGCGCGCTTTCAGGAGCGTGCTAGCTTTCTCTCATTCGGGCGGCGGTGGTTCAGCCGTTTCAAGGGGAGGTCGCGTGAGTACCCAATCCGTCCTACTTGCCTTGGCCCTGTGGCTGGCACAGGGCATCCCAGGAATCCTACCGACCGCAAGCGCAAGTCCAGATACGCCGCTGCTCGCCGGCCTTTCAGCGAGTGACGTCACGCCCCGCCCGGGAGTTCCCCTCGGCGGCTACGGAGCCAAGGATAGACGGCTCATCCCCTTTGACTTCAAAGCCAAGCATCGCTTCGCCACCTTCTTCAAGCCCGCAACGGGCACGCATGACCCGATTCGCGCGAAAGCCCTCGTCCTCAAGCGAGGCGCGCGTCAGCTGCTCTTTCTCAGCCTCGATCTCGTGGGCGTGACAGAGGACTTTCGCGACGAGATCCTCCCGAGGATCCAACCCCTCGGCTTTGAGCCCGACGGCGTTTTCTTTTCCGCCACGCACACGCACAGCGGCCCAGGCACGCTCAGCCGCACCTGGCTCTGGGAGTGGCTCGTCATGGATCTGCACCAGCCGAAGATTCGAGCCCGCTTCGTGGACGGGATCGTCGCCACGATCGAGGCGGCCCTCCGGGCGGCGGAGCCCGCCGAGCTCTTCGCCTATTCCTTCGAGGCTGAAGGGCTTCAGAGAAATCGCCGAGTCGCGGGCGGCCCCGTCGACCGAACCGCGAACGTGCTTCTCGTCGCTCCGCGCGGACGCCCGGGCTGGCTTGGAGGCCTGGTCAACCTCGCCGTTCACGGCACCGCGCTCCATGAGGACAACCTGCTCTTCAGCGCGGATGTACCCGGAGGCATCGAGCGGGCCCTTGAGGCGCGGCTGTGGGAAGTCGGCGGCGCTCCAGGCGCCACGGCGCCGACCGTGCTCTTCATCAATGGAGCGGAAGGCGACGTCTCTCCCTCGCATCACGGTTTCGCGGGTATCGACCAGATTGGCGCCGAGTTCGCGGAGCAGGCTTTCGCGGCCCTACCCTCGGCGCGTCTCGTCGACCCTCACTGGCGCGTCCGCACGGAAACGCTATCCCTCGGCGAGGCGACCTTTCACCTGCGCGGCTGCGCTCCCGATAAGTACCGGGACCGGATCGCGCGAAAACTGCGGATCGGGCTCGGTCCCAAGCTTCCGAGCGCGGCGCGCCTGAGCGTGCTCAGGCTCGGAGACATGACTCTGCTCACGTGGCCCGGCGAGCCCACCACGGCGCTGGGTCTGGCTCTCAAGGAGGCAGCCAGCGCGCCCGGAACGCGCCAGACCTGGGTGCTTGGCCTCACGGACGGGCACATGGGGTACTTCACGACGCCCGAGGAGTTCGCGGCCGGAGGTTACGAGGCCTGCTCGACTATGCACGGCCCCCAGGCCGGAGCCAAGGTCCTCGCGGCATACCGTTCCCTTCTCGCGGGCGGACGCTGAGATGCGCGCCCGGTGCGTTTGGCCGGGATCCCTCGCGGGTGCGGCGCTTTTGCTCTCGTCCGCCGGGGGAGCGGCGTCTGACCTCTCCAGCTGGCGCTACCGCTGGGAGAGGCCCGCGGCCCGGCCTCCCGCCCGAAAGCTCGACGGCTTCGGCGTCGGCAACGGAAGAGTGTTCGCGCTCGCGGGAACGCGCTTCCCCCTCAACACGCTCCACAACATCCTCGGCCCTCGTTTCGGCGACCCCAAAGGCTTCTTCGGCGACCAGGCGCTCGTGCTCGCCGAGCAGGGCCGGGTCCTTGACACCGTCTCGGAGGAGATCGGCCACCTCCGCCGCGCGCCGGTCGTGGAAACGACGAGCCTCGCGCGGCTCTTTTTTCCGCGCCATTCGCGGAAAGTGGAGCTGCGTACCATCGACTTCGCGCCCCCGGGCGAGCCGGTCATCCTCCGGCGCGTGAAGGTGAGAAATCCCGGCCCGCGCGCGCTCGAGGGGCTGGAGCTTCAGGGCTATCACTGGGGAGCTCTGGTGGCGGGCAGAGGCTGGCTCGAGCAGCGGCGCGGGAAGGCGGCGATGTCCGTGAGAATCGGCGCTCCCTTCGACGTAGTGACGATGCCCGCGCACGAGGTGCGTGAGCCGGCGCTCGGCGAGACCTTCCGGCAGCAGATTCTTCTGGCGCGAGGGCCTCGGCACGAGGTGACCCGCTGGAGCGTGAAGATCCCGCGGCTTGGCGCGGGCGAGGAGTGGAACCTGGAGGTGACCCTCGTGTTCGCGCTCGGCGAGGGCCCGGAGGAAGCGCTCGCCCGGATCAAGGCGCGATCACCGGACGAGTGGCTCGAGACCACCCGCGAATACTGGAAAGAGTGGTCCGCCGCGGGCGCACAGGTGGAACTGCCCGACGCGAAAACGGCCGATCTCTTCGACGAGGTCCAGCTCGCCATCCGGCTGCAGCAGGAACCGGAGGGGGGCGTGTCGCCACTCAGCCGTTATAGAAAGTCGTGGCTGCGCGATACGGTCGGCCCTCTCCGCTACGCCCTGGCGATGGGCCGTCCGAGCGAGGCCCTCGCGATGGCCGACTATCTTTACAAGGCCTCGCTCCTGCTGGGACGGATCTCCAACAGCTATCCGAACTCCCTCGACGTCGCGGCGGAGCCGCCGGGGGACCCAGGCGAGAGCTGGTGGCGCGAGCGCCCCTTCATGCCCAAGCGGAAACCCGTTGAGGCCCCGAGCTACCTCGTTCTTCAGCTGGATCGCTATTGGAGGTGGACGGGCGACCTCGAGCCCCTGGCAAAGCGCTACGGCTTCCTGAAGCACGCCGTGCTGGGACAGCTCGCGGCACGAAGCCAGGACGGGATCCTGCCCATGTCGGGTGACGAAACCTGGCGAACGAACATGGTCCTTCAGTCCCCTCGCTCACTCGTGGATTTCCTGCTCCATCAGGACGAGAACCGCCTCTCGGTGGAGAGCCACTTCCTGCTCGCATCGGCCGCCCAGGTCATGGAACGCCTGGCGCGTGCCTTAGGACGCTGGGATGACGAGGCCGAGTTCCGTCGCGTGGCGGTGGAGACTCGGGAGTCAGCCGATCGCGAATTCTGGGGCCGGAAGCAGTTCTATTACACCCCCTATGCCATCGAAGACAGGAACGGGAAGCGCAAGCGAGCGCCCGGTCCGCTCGCGCATGTGCAGTACATGGCGCTCTGGAGCGGCTTTCTCGACCCGAGAGTGCCGGCGCAGGCCAGCCTCGCTCGCTTGAACCTACTCTCGACGATAGGCCGCCTCGGCCAGGACACCGGAAACGTCCCGAACACCCGCGCGCTCTTCGGCTCGCGCCGGCTCGAGGTCTTCACCGGCATGGAGCCAGGCCTCCTGCTCTGGAACCTCGCGGAGCTGGACCATCCGCTCGCCGAGGAGGCTTTCGACTTCCTGCGCTCGTCGGCGACGCCGTCCGGAAACTACTTCGAGTTTTACCGGAGGGCCGACCTCTCGAGCGTTCGGCTCATCGACGACCCTTACGGCTCGATCGGCAACTCGACCTCGCTTTACCGGCCCTGGGAGGGCGGCATTAATCTTGAGGCAGCGTACCGCTACCTCTTTGGCCTGGAGCCCGATCTGCGCGAGGGACGGGTGGAGATCCGACCGCAGCTTCCGAAGGGCTGGAATCGCGTGGCTCTGCGAAAGGCGCGGCTCGGAACGGGCACGCTCGGAATGGAGCTCATCCGGTCGCCCGGCAAGCTCGCGCTCCGGCTCGACCCGCGCGGGATCGACGTAAAGGCCGCGCTGAAGCTCACGCTTCCAGGCGATACCGTCGTGCGCGCCATGCGCTTGGACGGAAAACCGGTGCGGCCTGAGATCGGTATTCCCTGGGACTCCGTCAAAACCGTCGGCCCGGCGGACGACGTGCGACTCACGGATCGGCCGGTGACCCTGGAGGTGGATTCTGCGGATCCTTGACGTGTGGCTGATTTCCCTGCTCACGGCCACGTCCGCCATTGCGGGGGAGCTCGAGCAGTTCCTGGGTTTTCCTTTCGACGACGAACGGGTCCTTCGCTCCAGCTCCGGCCCGGCCCCTCTCTTGAGCGAATCTCCCGTCGAGAGCTTTCGCCGCCTCCTACCCCTGGCGTCCCTCAACGACCGCGGGCGCGTCGCTGCGCTCGTGAGCAAGACCTGGTCCCGCGCCACCGACGATCGCCCGGCAGGCCAAGCCCGTGACGTGGACTTGGACTCCAGCGCAGGCGAATTTCTCGCGGGCGCCGCGGCCGTGGACCTCACGCCCCGGGGGCGCTGGCTCGGCTGCCCGCTCGGCGGAACGGGCTCGCGCCACAAGAAGCTTCCGCTCTCTTCCGATCCCCGGTGGATGGACCCCTCGGACCTGGCCAAGTGGCAATTCCCCTCTCTCGGAGTGCACGACGCGGTTCGGGCCAAGGCGCTCGCGCTCTCCGACGGGAGCCGCTCCGCCCTGATTCTGAGCCTCGACACCGTCGGGGTGAGCGAGAGCTTCGTGCGCGAGCTCTCCCGCCGCCTCGCGGGTCTCGGTCTCGACCGCTCCAGCATCGTCGTCACCGCCACTCACAACCACTCGGGGCCGGGCGCGCTGGCTGACGAACCTTGGTACTGGTTCACGGCGACCGATTTCTACAGCCCGGAGCTCTTCGAGTGGGCGATCGGCCGAGTCGTCGAGGCCGCTCGTGAGGCGCTCTCGCGCCTGGAGCCCGCGCGAATCGCGGTCGGCACCTGTCGGGACTCAGCCGGCCTGTCGCGGAATCTCCGAAACCACCCCGAGCTCGTCGATCCCGAGATCGGCGTCGTAGGAGTGGAGACCCGTGCGGGCGCGCCCCTCGCTCTGCTTTTCAACTTCGCCATGCACGCCAATGCCATCCGGGAGGGCATGGTCTCGCCGTTCTTCAGCGCCGACATCTCGGGCGCCGCCGAGCGCGCCGCCGAAAATGAGCTGGAGGGGCTCGGCCTCGGCCGCCCCGTGGCCATGCACATCAACGGCGCCGAGGGAGACGTCGACCCGATGGCTCGCGGCTATGAGGCCATGCTGCGCGACGGAGCCCTTCTTGCGCGGCAGGCCCTGGACTGCGCGGGGGCGCTGCCCCGCCAGGACGCGCTCCGGCTCTCGATCCGGAACGCGCCGTTGCGCTACCCGACCGCGCCTTATCTCCGGCCATCGCTGGTCAGCCCGAAATTTTCCAGAAACCTGACGTTACCCCTCGGCGCGCTAGTGACCCACGAGGGCTGGCTCCAGGCCATCTCCCTCAATGGGGCGGCGATCGCGACCGTGCCGGGAGAGCCCATCGCTGAGATCGGGCACCATCTCAAGGCCGAGCTGCGCCGGCTCGGCCATCCTCACGCGTGGGTTTTCGGCTTGACCGGAGGCTACATGGCTTACGTCACGACGGAGGCGGAGTACTGGAAAGGTGGATACCAGGCGGCTGCGACACTCTTCGGACCGGGCCAGGCAGCCTGGCTCGAGGCCCGGCTGGGTGAGCTGATGCTGAGGCTGCCCGCCGCGAAACAGTGAACCGGGCGATCAGTCGCTGATCTCCTCGCGATCCATCACGAAGCCGTCGGAGCGACGGCGCAGCTCGAGGATGCGTGCGCCGCGTTCCCAGATCACCACGACCTCCGAATCCTCGGGCGCTGGGTCGGCCGACCGCAGGTCGTGGAGGTAATCCCGGAACGGTATGTGCCGATACTCGCCTTCGTATGCCTGCTCGAGCGTACCGTCCTCGCGAACTCGAGCGTAGGAGACCCAGAGCTCCAGGTCCGAGTTCGCGTAAACCGCAGTCTGAAGCGAGCCGCCCCGAATAGCGGTCTCGCGCGAGATGGTCTCGGCCTCGACCTTTCCGATCTGGATGCCGTCCTGCTCGTAGGCCAGGATCCGATCAGCCTGGCCCTTGTAGCGTTTCTGGTACGCGCCCGCCGCGCGAGGATCGCCATCCGGTCCGTTGGACGCCGTCTGGTAGGAGCGGATCTTCGGGTCGAGCGCCACGTCGCCGCGAAAGACGGCTTCCTTGAGACGAATTCCGTAGGGCGCGCCGTTCCAGAGCGCGAGGTCCTCCTTCGGATCGTCGTCGGTGAAGACCGCGAAATCGAGCGGCGTCGACTCGACCGCGCGGGCCGCTCCGGTCGCGTCTCCGAAGACGAAGTTGTTCCCGTAGGTGCGCCGGCCGAGCCCGCGAAAGAGCTCGACCGCCTCCTCCGCCGTGGAGGCCCGGGAGAACACCTCCCGCATCTGCAGCTGCCAGGGCGTCCCGATCTTCGTCTTCGTCGAAAACGCCCAGACCTGCCCCAGGCCCAGGCCCCGCGCGTTCAGGCCCGTGAACATGCCCACCATGCTCGCGAAGCTCGCGCTCACGGTGGGGATGCGCCCCTCCGGCTTCGCGACGATCACGAGCGGGAACCGCTGGAGCCCCATTCCAGTCGGAACGTCGACGTTGCGGGTCTGGAAGGTCTTGCCTCCGACCGTGCGCGAGCCCCAGGCCACGAAGGAGTCGCAGAGGTTGGGCTGGACGTCGATGATGCTCGCGTAGGGCTTCAGGACCCCCGCCAGGTCGATCAGGCTGTTGTTGAAGGCCAGGTCATTGACGTCAAAGCGCACGGGCGGGCTTCGGAGCGCGGCGCCCTCGACCATGCCCCGGAGCTGCTCCTTCACGTCATTCGGAAAGTGGCGCCAGAAGAGGTAACCCACGGCCTTGCGGACAGGACCGATCATCCAGCGCGGCAGGAATTTGATTTTTCCCCCGTTCTCCTTCGCCAGCCGCTCGACCAGCTCGA
>CAYJTX010000054.1:0-4122 GCA_964372615.1 uncultured Bacteriovoracaceae bacterium
AGCGCGACGGGGGCCAGGAACTCTCTCAGCTCCACTTTCAAGCTAATAGAGGTCGCGTCTGGATTTCCTGACGCTTCGTCAGGCAATCCCTGCTGGGCCCCTCACCTTTGAGTGGATTGCCTGACGGAACGTCAGGGAATCGCGGAAGCCTCCGATTTGAATAGGAGAGTTTATTAGTATAGAATTAGAAGTCTAGGATAGGGACTTGGGGCACCGGACTAAACACGTAAGTTCATATACTTATATACTACTTAGCCGTGCCTTCGGCGCATGGGGGCTTGCCCTGGCGCTTGCGCCGACTCTCGCCCAGGCGACGCCGGTTTCGGTGAGCTGGAGTTGTTTCCACACGTCAACCGCGACCGGCGCGCCGTCTGCCTCCGAAAGCGTGACCTTTGAGCTTCCCGACTCGGCCGATGCCGCCTTCACCCCTTCCGCCTGGCTCGCGAGGGTCAGAGGATGGGCGGAGCTCGGCGTCGATTTCTACCCGTGCCTCCAGAACTTCGAATTCAATCTGCGCCAGGCGTTCAAGACGCATTGTGCGCTGGAGCTGAGCTCGCGGGCGGGTTTCACGGGCGACTGCACCACTCTCCCTGAACGCTGGCTCGCACCGGTTCGCCTGGGGCACGCCGAGGCAGCGCGGACGTGGGAAGCGGCGGGCGCCGTTCCGAGCTTCACACTGCTCAGCTCGTCCGCGGGATTCGAAACGGACCTGTACAGGCGAGAGGAGGAGAAAACGCGGTCGATGATCAGACCGCCGTCCTGCTCACTGGTGCCGGGGCCCTTCGCCGTCTCGTCGGAGTTCGTGGATGGGGAGCTTCCCGGTTTTCTCGAGGCCGCGGGCGCCGCGGGCGCGCCTCCCTACTGCCAGCACCAGATCGCAAACAACTATCTGAGAGCGATTCGAGAGTACATGCCTTCGGGCCGGACCTGCGCGAATCCGATCCACGCCGACCTGTGCACGCGGTCGCGGGCCGCCGCGCGCCGCCTGCTCGAGCTGCTCGCTCCCTACGCGACCTTCGCGCCTTGGACCGACCAGTCGACGCTCTTCCGCGACGTCGCCGCCTGCATCGTCGACCAGCCCGGCCCTGCCGAAATCATCGACAGCCTCTGGCGCGCGACGATTTACGCCACGAGCTGCGTTCAGTTGAATCCGGGGGAATCCAGGACCGCGAATGTCACCGTTCCGATGAACGCGGGCTACCGCCTCAGGCGACGGGCGGCCGACGCGCCGGCCTCGACACCCGACTACACGGCCGAGCTCAATCTCAACTTCGTCGTGCCGCCGGAGGCGCCAGTGACCGCGGGCTCGCCTACACCGCAGCCGATCGACCCGCGTGGAGTGGTGGAGCAGTGCCTTCGAAGCGCCGGGCCCTACCTGCGCGGGCCAGACGGCCAGCAGCTCGGTATCCGGCTCGTCGATGGCGCGGGGTCTGATGCCCCTCCGCCGATCGACATTCGAATCGGGGCCGCCGGCATGCGCGCGAATTCCCGCGAGTACCCGCGCGAGCTCGTCGAAACGGGGGTGGATGCCTTCAGGCAGGCCGGTAATTGCGAGACCGTGACGCACGAGATCCTCCACCTCCTCGGCCTGGTCGACGAGTATCAGGAGGAGATGATCGGCTTCGTCCACGACCCGGCGACCGGCGAGATCGTGCACGTCGAGGATCGGGGTTCGTCCCGTCATGCCGGCGCGAGCGCGGCGACGAGCCCGACTCCCGACTACCTTCGCGCTTTCAACTGCCGCGCGCTGGGGCCGCCTGATTCCGTCATGAGTGACCCGCACCGCGCGTTCGGGGCGGTGCAGGGAGCCTACGTGACCGAGACCTGCCAGTGTCCGATGTCCGGTAAGGAGGCGGTCGCAGGAGACCGCGATCGATGTGAGGCCGCGATCTCGACGTGGGCGGACGCCAACGCGTGCCCGCCCGGCGCGATCTCGTACGCGGCCCGCACGCCGGTCGAGGGGGCCCCTTCGGGGTATCGCGAGTCTTTCGAGTCGGGAACTCGGGGATTCGTTCCGCCCCATAGCTACGTGATCCGGCGCATCGCTCCCCCGGCGAGGAGCTCGCTCCTTCACCCCGCCCACTTCCGCGCGATCACGCAGCCGGGCTGCGAGGGCGCGAACCAGACCTACTACCAGTGCGCGCAGCGGGCGTACGAGACCTCCGAGGGCAACTTCGGTTCCGGGTGCTCGCGGGCCGAAAACCCTGCCTGCTCGACGCCGGGGGACGCATGGCTCCGGTGATTCGATGGGTCGCCGTAATGATCGTTGTCGTCGGGGGGCAGGCCCTTGCGGGCCCGAAAGCGGCCCCTCCGACGAGAGTGATCCTCAGCGCCGAGCTCGAGCAGCCTGGCGGACGCGAGTCGCTCTCGCTGAAGCTGAACGAGAAGGAGTCCGAGCTTGCCGTGAATTCCAATCTCAGTGAAGGCGTCGCGGAACGGGCGCGCCTCGGGCTCTTCACCGCTCCGACGTCGGAGCTCCTCCGCGCGGATCTCGCGGCGTTTTCCGTCGAGGCGCTCCGCAGGGCTCGCTTGAAAAACCTGGCTCCGACGCCCCCTCCGATCCAGGGAAGCCGCCACCGGATGCGTTACCGGATCGACGGAGTGGAGGTCGACCCGGGTGATGTCGTCTTCCAGCAGCTGGAGCGTACGTTTGCGCTGATCTGGAAGACGGCCGAATGGAAGCCGAAGACCGCGGTCGAGGTCTCCTATGAGAAGGGTGGGCGAAATCTGCGGATCGAAGTCCAGGGGCGGCCTCGGGTGAAACCGCCGGCGACCCTGATCGCTGACGCCGCCTGCCGGCCGCTGAGCCTCACGTCAGTGCGCTGCCGGATCCCGGGCTTCGGTTACGCGTTCCTCAGGCGTCCCTAGCGAGTCTTCGGAACGTCAAGCGCCGGGTTTCGAGAGAAGAACGACACCGGCACGAGGGAGAAGCCCGCGTGGTGCACGTTCATGATCGGCCACTCCTCGGGACGGGGCAGATGCGTGATGCCGAAGGTGTACCAGAGCACCACGTCGCTCCCGACGAGCGGCTCGTCGGTCGACCAGGCCGCGAGGCCCGCGGGGATCTCGGGGTCGCTCTGGTTGACGTAGTCGCCAGCCGAGTAGAGCTCGCCGGGTTTTTCCAGCGTCGCCCAAAAGGCATGCTCCAGGAACCCCGCGCGCTTGCGCACGGGTGAATTCCTCGAGAGGTAAGGCACGGTGCTTCCGCCCGGGATGAGGGCATAGCCCGTATTCTGGCCGAGCGCGTTTCTGACCTCCGGGTTGAAGACCTTCCACTTCCTCGCCGACGCGAGGCTGAGGTCACGCCGGGCGGCGGCCTCGGTCGCGAGGACCGTCTCCTCCAGGAGGATGCCGTTCTCCCCGGGATTGCCTTCGCCCTCCGGAAGCGCGCTCGCGTTCACCTCCACGACCGTGTTCTTCGGGCTGTCGACGTCCATGTCGAGCCGCATGCTGAAGAAGTGCTGGTGGTGGGGCGCGATCACCTTTCGGGAAACCAGGTGGCCTCCCGCCGCCTGGTGGCAGGGGCAGGTCGCCGCGTCCTGCGCGGTGCCCTTCGGCAGCATGATTCCGGTCAGCTCCGCGCGGAAGTCGATCGTTCCGTCCTGCAGGAACACCCACTGGAGCGCGTAATCGTAGTTGCCGATCGCCGCGATCATCCCGACGACGAGCTCTCGCGCGCGCCGGGAGTGGTTCGAGGCCGTATAGATGTCGTAGTGCTTCCAGAGCAGCCCGCCGTCCTTCTCGTAGATGGCGACCGAGCGGGGCATGACGTAGGGCTTGCCGAAGTCGTCCGCGAAAACCGCGTCGATCACCTGGGCGTAGGAGGGTACGTCCAGCCCCGGCTCGAGCGGGGCCGCGAGCCGGCCGAGCCCGTACTCGCCCACGTCGAAGGCGTTTCGCCAGATCCATTGCTCGGAGGTGTCGCCGTAGGGCACGGCCATCTCGGAGAGCGAGGCGCGGTGGAGCACGGAGCGGTCCTTGCCGCCGTCCCGATAGGTCACGTGATGGATCACCAGCCCGTCGCGCGGGTGGAGCGAGTACCGGAAGCGCCAGTTCTGCCAGTCGATTTCGTTACCCTTGAGCTTGAATCCGGGTCCCCCCGGCTGGGACATCGTGAGGAGA
>CAYJTX010000054.1:4132-12439 GCA_964372615.1 uncultured Bacteriovoracaceae bacterium
GAGGCGCGAGACCTTGCGCTGCTTGCCGATGGACTTCTCGTCCAGGTCCTGGCCGTCGGGAGGAGTCGGCACGAGTCCTTCGTCGTAGAGGCGGACCACCTTGCCCTCGCCCACGTCGACGAGCGCGATGAGGCCCTCGAGCGGCGCGCCGTAGAAATTCGCGGTCTTTCCCTTGTTGTAGGTGATCGCGCGCAGAAGTCGCCGGCCGCGAAACTCGGGCGGGTAGAAGCTCCCGGTCGCCCACGCGTCGACCTGCAGATTCTTGAAATCCGTGAACCCGCGTTTCTTCACGGCGGCCTGCCAGCCGGCGTCCGCCTTCACGACCTCGCCCGCGTAGTTGTACTCCTCGACGAGCACGGGCGGCTGCACGCCCGGAATCGCCTTCCAGGAGGCGACCTTGGAGGTCGCCAGGTCGACGAAGGCCTCGAAGGTGCGCCCGCCCGGGCGGTCGAGCACGATGACGAACGCCTGCCTCGGCGAGGGCTGCGTCTTGTGCGGCTCCCGCAGGGAGATCTGCGGGAACATCCCCCCTTTCGGGAACTCCGGATGCGCCGAAACCGCCTGGGCGACCGCCGTGATCTCCTTCTGGGTCAGCGGATCCAGGGGATGCGCGAGCGCGAAGGAGGGGAAGGCCAGGACGAGCGTCAGGGCGAACTTGTGCATCCCGAGAGGATCGCCGCGAGCCCCTCCAGGGTCAACGGGGCAATACGGACTGACCCCACCCTCTGGCGATCCAGGGTCACGCCGTTCCTGCTTTCGCAGTCCCCGTCGCCCGTGACATACCCCGGGAAGAATGTACGAACCTTCAGGAGAAAGGGGACCGCGAGTGATCCATCGTGCGGTTTTGATTTGCGCGGCGCCACTGGCCCTGGCGAGCGTCGCCTGGAGCTCCGTGCCGAGCGACGATCCGGCCGACTGGCCGGTCGATACGACCGTAGAGTACCGGCCGGTCGTCGAGGACGTACGCTTCGTCGCGCCCTCCGAATCGCTTCCCCCCGAGGCGCCCACCCAGCGGTCCAACAACAATCTCGCGATCGCGTTTCACGGCGACCGGCTCTTCTTCGCGTTCCGAACGGCGCCGGTTCATTTCGCGTCGAAGAAGGCGGAGATGTTCGTCGTCTCGTCGACCGATCTGGGACGGACCTGGGACCTCGAGCATCGGATCGCGCTCGAGCGCGACGTGCGGGAGCCCTCGTTCGTATCGCTCGGCGGCCGGCTCATCCTGAACTATGTGGAGCTGGGTACGAAACCCACGAGGTTCGAGCCGCGGGCGGTCTGGCGGGTGGAACGCCTCGCGAGGCGGGAGTGGACGGCGCCTGAGCGATTCCTCGAGGCGGGAGAGATTCCCTGGGACGTGAAAGTCCGCGGCGGGCGCGCCTGGATGACGAGCTATCTGGGCAATCACTACGGCGCGTGGCCGAGCCGCGTCGAGGTCCGCTTCAGCGTCTCGGACGACGGAATCGAATGGCGGCCCGTCGACCCGGCGACCCCCGTCGTGTACGAGGGCGGGGTATCCGAGGTGGCGATCGAGTTCGACGAGGGCGGGCGCCTCTGGGGCGTTACCCGGAACGAAGACGGTGACGCGACCGGGTTCGGCGCGCACGTCGTGACGGCGGAGGCGGACGCGCTCTCGCGCTGGGATTTTCCGCGCCGCGCGGATCGCGAGCGCTACGACTCTCCCGAGCTGCTTCGCCACGGCGACGACCTCTACCTCATCGCGCGCCGGGACGTGGGCGGTCCGTTCGACGCGGGCTGGTCGTATCTGCCTGATCAGCTCCGGAAGTGGTTCGTGCTGCTGGCGTACTCGGTTCGGCCCAAGCGCACGTCGCTTGACCGGCTCGATCGCGCGAGCCGCCGGCTCGAGGCGGTGCTGGACCTGCCCTCGGCCGGCGACACGGCGTTCGCTTCGGTGGCCCGCCTCTCCGCGCACGAGTTTCTCGTGGCCAACTACACGTCGCCTCCCGAAAGGGGAGACTGGAGCTGGATCCACGGGCAGATCAGCCGGAAGGGGACCGGGATCTACTTCGCGCGGCTCAGGTTCGAGCCGGTTCGGTGAGAGCCTCGTACCTTGACGACCCGTCAAGATAGCGCGGGTCCTGGAGGTCCAGTGGCGGGGCTTCCTTGACCCAGCGTCAAGATTCAGTGGGCCAGCAGAGCCTTTGCGTCCTCAACGGAGGCGACCTTCTGGCCTCGAGCGCGCACCTTTTTCACGGCCAGCTCGACCAGCTCGGCATTGGACTTCGCCATGGCGCCGCCGGGCAGGTAGAAGTTGTCCTCGAGCCCCACGCGGATATGCCCGCCCAGGTCGAGCGAGAGCTCGAGGAGCGGCCACTGCTCCTGGCTGATGCCGATGAGCTGCCAGTTGGCGCCTTCGGGCAGGAGGCCCACCTGGTTCCTCAGATTTTGCGCGCTCGCCGAGATGCCGCCCACCACTCCCAGAATCAGCGAAAAATGAAAGGGGGGTTTCAAGAGCCCCATGTCGATGAAGGGCTCGGCGTTGCAGATGTGGCCGGCGTCGAAGCACTCGAGCTCGGGCACGACGCCGCTCTCGACCATGAGCTTGAGGAGGAACTCGATGTCCTCGAAGGGGTTGAGAAAAACTCCGCGCATGAGGAACTTCTTCTGCCGCGCGCTGTAGATGGAGTAGTTCATCGAGCCCATGTTGAGGGCAGCCAGGTGGGGTTTCGTCAGGGGGATGTGCCGCGAGCGGTGCTGGATCGTTCCCTCGATTCCGCCCGTGGAGTAGTTGAGGAGCACCGGGCAGCGCGCGCGCGTGCGCTCGGTCACCTCGGCGAAGAGCTCCGGGCGCCACGACGGCGTGCCGTCGTCCTCGCGCACGTGCACGTGCACGATCGCCGCCCCGGCCTCGTAGGAGCGCACCGCCTCGTCGGCGATCTCGGCGGGCGTGTAAGGAAGGGAGGGGCACTGCTTGCGGTTCGCGAGCGAGCCGGTGAGGGCGGCGGTGACGACGACCCTTTCCTGCGGAGTCGTCCTTGTCACGCGAGCCTCACGACTTCGGCGATGGTCTTGCGGATGCCCTCGAAGATCTCGTGCAGCGGAGCCGAGTCCTCCATGTAGGCGGGCGTGGTCACGACCTTGTTGCGCGCATCCACGTGGCATTCGTTCGCGCGCCGGGCGACGTGCCGGTGGCCGAGTTTTTCCAGCTCCGCCGAGGTTTCGCAGGGCCGGCCGACCGTGAGCTCGACACCCGCGCCCTTGAGCGCGAGCGCCACGATGGCCGGAGCGATGCAGACCGCGCCGATGGGTTTGCCCGCCGAGTGCAGCTCGCTGAGCAGGCGCTGCAGGTCCGGGATGACCTTGCCGCCCGAGCCCGCGCTCGCGAAGGTGCAGAGATTCTTAGCGGCCCCGAAGCCACCCGGCAGCACGAGCGCGTCGACGTCCTGGGCGCGCAGCTTCGAGAGAGGTTCGACGGCGCCGCGCGCGATGCGGGCGGCCTCCACGAGCTGGTTGCGATGTTCGCCCGGAGCGGGCTTGCCGGTCAGGCAGTTGACCACGTCGGCCTGCTCGGCGTCGGGCGCGTAGCAGCGCACCTCGACCGGGTGCTGGCTGAGCGCCCAGAGCACGCCCACCGATTCACGGATCTCGCTCCCGTCCTTGTATCCCGAGCCACAGAGCACGATGGCGACCTTCTTCATTCGAGAAAGGTAGCATGGGTTCGCGAGGTCGCGCACCACAAGTTCTACTGGGTCGACCCGGGGATCGCGCGGGGCGGATCTGCTAATAATCGGTCTCCATGGTAGACTGGGCCATCGTTCATCGGATCGCGACCGTTCACCTCGACGACTTCAGGAATTTCGCGGCGCAGGTGGTGACCAAAGCCTGGACGTGACCGTCCCGGGCCGAGGGGCCGCGCTTCGAGAGCCGGGTGGCCGGTAGGGCTTCATCCTGCAAGCGACGAATCATTCTTCGTCCCGATTCCCACGGCGATCGATCTCCTCCGGGATGGGCTGCTGGAGTGGGGCATGTGAAGGCGGCTTCTCAACGTGTGTGCTGGCCGGAAGGGGATTCTCGGGTCGATCGAAGACGAAGAACCTCTCCGATCGGAGGAGGCGCCGAAGCGTAGGGTGGACCTCAAGGCGCGCGGCAAGGCCTGCGGCTTCGGAGCTGCAGAAGACGAGGGAGTCAGGGACTCGCCGGACCATTTCGACGATTCTGCGTGCGGCAGACGAAGTGTCCTGAAAGGCGTGACTGCCTCCCTCGGATCCGAGCTCGATACTGCCGGGTCTCCAATCAGGCACCGAGAACGCCAATCTGCCGCCCGCGGCGCCGATCCAGTCGGCAAGGCGTGGGGTGCAAGGGATGATCGGGCGACTGGCGACGGCATCCGTGGCTCTGAGAATTTCGCTCACCTCTTCCTTACCCAGACGCCACTGTCGAACGTCCTTCTGCCTCGCTTCCAGCTGAAATGCCGTCACTAGGACTACCGCCAAGCCCACCGGGATTGCGCGGATCCGATTCCTCAATGCGGGTCCGGCGGCTCCGAGAAACCCGAGAACCTCACGGAGGCCTAGAAGCTGGAAGGGTATCCAGTACAACCACGAGAAGCAGCTCAGCAGGAGGAGGAGCCAGCCGCGCGCCGCCGCCTGTCGGTTGCCTCCCCTCCCTGTTGCCAGCAGCAGACCCAGAATCCCGATCCCGCACTCCCTCGCGAATTCGAGACCCTGAAAGCCCTCGCGGAGGAATGCGAGAGGAGGGGGGAGGGAAACCAGGCCCAGCGCCTGGACGTACGTAGGGGCGAGCAGGCGAGTGCCCAGCAAGGAAGCGGCGATGAGCGACCATCCGGAAATCCCCAACGCCAGCCGCGCGCCGATACCGGCCAAGGCGGAAGCCACCCAGGCGACGGCGCTGGCCCGTCGGTTTCCCGTTGTCGTTCGGGGTGTCAGCGCGGGAGCCGTCAGGGTCGCGCTGAGATCGCCGAGCAGACACGCGCAGGCGAACGCGCCGAAGAGGGCATCCCCGCGGGAAGAGATGCGCCCCGCGCGCGGGGTGACCAGACCGAGCGAAAGGGCGGCGCCTGCCAGCAGGAACTCCGGAAAGGCCGCGAGCACCTGCCCGCGGGGGAGCGTCGCCGCGGTAACCAGGCCGCAGGCCACGGCCCAGGGGGAAACTCCGAAGGCGTGGAGCGCCCATCTCGCGATGACCGCGCCGACGAACAGAGTCCAGAGCCAGCCGGAGTCACTCGAGGGCCAGGCGGTGAACGGAGCGAGCCGGAAGGCACTCTCCGAAGAGCCTGAAAATCCCCACGGCGCGCGTGCCGGGGCCAGCTGGAAGGCAAGGCAAGCGGCGGCGAACGAGGCGGCATGGGGCACGAAGTGGGTCCAAGGTCGCCGGCCCCGCCAATTCGGGATTTTTCTTCGGAACATCTCAAGTAAACTCTACTCTGGATGCGACTGGGGACCAAGCGACGGGGCATGATCGTGGCCGAGATCGCGATGCTGGGCTGGGCGCTGGCCGCCCTCTGGCTCAGGCTCGGCGACGCGAGCCTGGGAGAATCCGATCTCTACTTCCATGCGCGGACAGCGGAGGTCTATCGTCACCAGGGCGTCCCAGCGACTTTACCCCAGGCGACTTGGAGCGTGTTTTCGACCGAGTACGCCGACAAGGACTTCCTTTACCACGTGGTTCTCTCAGCCTTTGCCTGGGGCCACCACTGGTCTGATCTGATCACGCCTCTTTCGATCGCGTTCGCGGGGCTCGCGATTCTCTGCGCAGCCTCTTTCGGGCTCCTGGCGGCATCCCTGGGCTGTCGGTCTCCGGTCGCCGCGGGAGCGATGCTCCTGCTGGTATCCGACGACCTTCACTATCGGGTGAGCTGCGGCCGGCCCCACGTTCTGGCGATCAGCCTGTTCTTCCTGCTCCTCGCGGCCACGCTGTCGGGAAGGAGGTGGGCGGCCTTCGGTCTCGTGTTCCTCGCGCCCCTGGCGCACTCGTCCTGGCCGCTCTTTCCGGTCGTCGTCGCAGGGCTTCTTCCGGTGGCGAGCCGTTCAGGCCGCCTCGCGAACGCAGGCCTTGCGGCTCTGGCGGCGATCCTGGGGCTCCTCGCTCACCCTCACTTTCCCAGGAATCTATCCCTCTTCTCGATACAGAATAGCTTGTTCTTTACCTGGCTCGACCCCTCGACGCCGGTCTTGAACGTAGGGATCGAGCTCCTGCCGGCCACTCTTCCCGAAGTCCTCGCCTACGTGGGGACCGCGGTGACCGGAGGAATTTGCCTGGGGCGTTGGGCCTGGGCAGGTGTCCCGCCGGTAAGCAGACTGTGGGCCATCGGATTTCTCTGTGGGGGGTTCTTCCTCATGACGGCGAAGATGACCCGCTTCGCCGAGTATCTGGCGCCCCTGGGTCTGATTCTGGCGGCGCTTCTGGCCGCGGGATCCTTCCGCAGGAACGTCCACGGTCCCTTCGCGCGCTACGCCGTGATCCTGGCTTTGCTTGTGACTCTCTCGGGGGCCGTGAATACAACGGTCGCGGCGGTCTTCCTTTCGGGAAAATCGACCGAGGGAGAGGAACCGGACCTTCGAGCGCTCTTTCGAGCCATCGAATCCGCGCCGGAAGGCTCGCTCTTTTTTCACTGTGGATTCGAGGAAGGAGCCCTGGTGGCGTTCGCGAATCCGCGCGCCGCGTACCTGAACGCCCTGGATCCGGTTTTCGCGCTCAGGAGAAACCCAGAGGCCTACCACCGTTTGAACGATATCTGTCGGAGCTCCGCGCCTTCAATCGGAGCGGACTTCGTTCGTGAGGCCAGAGCGAGCGGGGCAACCCACATTCTCCTGGATATCCATCGAAACACGAATCTCCTTTCGACGCTCGACGAGCGAGCCAAGCTCCAGCTGCTCTTTCGTGGCGGCCGCAAGGTTCTCTTCGCAGTCACTCCCCCTCGTTAGGGTCCTACCTCGCGACTTCATCGTTGCTATACTGGATCCTGCACTGACTCAGGCGATTCGTCGACGTGGCGGAGACGGCGCCACAGTAGGTGAGCACGTAGTGGTAGGAGAACCGATTGACGATTCCCGCCGAATTGTTGCCTGAGTAGTTGGAGCGAAAGTACCAGCCTGCATTCGCTGCCGTTGTGACCGACACGATGAGGTCGTACGTTGCCGACCCGTCCTCCCGGACCCTGTGAAGGTAGACATCTGGATCATAGGTCGTATTCGTGTCGTAGATGTAGCAGCCCATGCCGGTGATCTGGGCCCCGTCCGGGATCCAATCCACGGGTGCGATAAAGTAGCAGGAAGTGCTTGAAGTGCTGTCTGTGTAGAGGCTGCTGCCCCAGGTACCCCGCGTGTAGAGCTGCCAGTCTTAATTGGGTTGGAACGAGGATGCTCCGATGTTGTGCTCTTTGGTATAGTTGGCCGAAAAGTTGAAATCGGATGCCTTGACAGTGCTCGAGAAGACCGCGGGCTGATAGACGTTGAAGGCGGAGGCGTTGAAGTCGAATACTGTGCCGTTATTGATGCGGAAGTAGACGCTCCCGGCCGTCGGCGCGTTGATGTAGGTGTTGCTGCTCGACATCAGGAGCCCGTACCCGCCCGCGTCGGCCGCGTGCCCGCTGTGCCAGATGCCCGCATAGGTCGCGCTTGTAGCCCAGGCGGGCGGGTTGCCGATCATGACGTTCGCCGTGCCGTTTCCGAACCTGGCGTAGCCGCCCACCTCGAGGGCCTGCTGGGCCAAGTTCAGCGTGGTTGCACCCGTAACGGTCACTGTCCCGGCGAAGGTCGCGTTCCCCTGCGCGACGTTGAGGGCCGTCGTTGTGGCTCCGCTCGTGATGTAGACGCCGGGACCCGAGCCGGTGCTCGTGAAGTAGCCCGCGTAACTCGTGCCCGTGTTGGAGCCGTAGATGGCATAGCCCGCGCCGCTCGACCAACCGCCGACGCCGTAGCCGCTGACGCTCCTACCGAAAACGCCATGGCCGGTGCTCGTGTTCTCGCCGTAGATTCCGTAACCGCTACTCGAGTTCAGCGAGTAGAGGCCGTAGCCAGAGCTGTTGTTCGAGGTGTAAATTCCAAAGCCCCCCACTCCGGTGTTTACGGAGCGAATCGTAGCCGTCGAGCTGGTTGTTCCGGTGCCAGTCGCGTCCACCGCGGTGACGGCTGCAACATTGAAGTTGTTCGTGCCGGTGAAGGTTTGAGGGTTGCGGTTCAGCAGCGCGACGTTCGTGGTCAGTGCGGCGTCAGCAATTGAACCCGCCACAAAGCTGACGGTGTTTGTGAAGTTTGCGCTGCCCGAGTACGTCGTGTTTCCGGAACACGTCGAACCAAAGCAGGAGGGGCCGGTTTGGCCGGTTGCGCC
>CAYJTX010000055.1:0-12437 GCA_964372615.1 uncultured Bacteriovoracaceae bacterium
TCGTGGGCCCAATTGATAGACGCCGAGAGCGCGAGCCCGACCCCCTCGCGTGTCTTCCACGGAACGATAATTCCGTCATCCCAGAGCCGCGCCGTGCTGTAATAGGGGCTGCCCTCGCGCTCGTACTGCTCGCGGATGGGATCCTGGATGCGGCGGATGTCGGCGTCCGAATGCTTCTTCCCCTGCGCCTCGAGCTGCTCGGTCTTGACCTGCGAGAGGACGTTCGCGGCCTGCTCCCCGCCCATGACGGAGATGCGCGAGCCGGGCCACATCCAGAGGAAGCGCGGCTGGTAAGCCCGCCCGCACATTCCGTAGTTGCCTGCGCCGAAGCTGCCACCCACGACGACGGTGAGCTTGGGGACCCGCGCGTTCGATACGGCGGTCACCATCTTCGCGCCGTCCTTCGCGATGCCGCCGGCTTCGTACTTCCTTCCGACCATGAAGCCAGTGATGTTCTGGAGGAAGAGCAGCGGGATCTTCCGCTGCGAGCACAGCTCGAGGAAGTGCGCGGCCTTGAGCGCGGACTCGCTGAACAGGATGCCGTTGTTGCCGAGGATGCCAACCGGGTAACCCCAGACGTGCGCGAAGCCGCAGACGAGCGTGGTGCCGTAGAGCGCCTTGAACTCGTGGAAGCGTGAGCCGTCGACGAGACGGGCGATGACTTCGCGCATATCGAAAGTCGTGCGCAGGTCGGTGGGCAGAATGCCCGCGATCTCCTCCGGGTCGTAGTGCGGCTCCTCGGGCGACGCGCGGTCGATCGCCGCGGGCGCCGGCCGGTTCAGGTTCGCCAGGATGGACCGAGCGATCGAGAGCGCGTGAGCGTCGTCGTCGGCGAGGTGGTCGGTTACGCCGGAGGTCCGCGAGTGCGTGTCGCCGCCGCCGAGCTCTTCCGCCGTCACGATTTCCCCGGTCGCCGCCTTCACGAGGGGGGGGCCACCCAGGAAGATCGTCCCCTGGTTTCGGACGATGACGCTCTCGTCGGACATCGCGGGAACGTAGGCTCCACCGGCGGTGCACGAGCCCAGGACGACGGAGACCTGGGGAACTCCGAGCGCCGACATCGACGCCTGGTTGTAAAAGATGCGGCCGAAGTGGTCTCGGTCCGGGAAGACCTCGCTCTGCATGGGCAGGAACGCTCCTCCCGAGTCCACGAGATAAACGCACGGGAGGCGATTCTCGCGCGCGATCTCCTGCGCGCGCAGATGCTTCTTCACGGTCAGCGGAAAATAGGTGCCGCCCTTGACGGTGGCGTCGTTCGCGACCACGACGACCTCCCGCCCGTGGACGACGCCCACGCCCGTGACGATTCCGGCCGACGGTGCGGCCCCGTCGTAAAGGCCGTCCGCCGCGAGCGGCGACAGCTCAAGAAATCGGGTGCCCGGATCCAGGAGCTTCGCGACGCGATCGCGGACGAAGAGCTTGCCCCGCTTCTCGTGCCGGCCGCGGGACTCGGCGCCGCCGCCCTCCCGCGCTTTCGCGAGCCGCTCCTCGAGCTCCTGGGCGAGTCGGCGCTGGTGAGCCGCGTTGGTCTTGAATTCGTCGGAGGAGGCGCGGACCTGGGAGCGGAGAACGGGGTTGGCGTGCATGCCGAGATGTTAAGGGAGGCGCGCCGCCGAGGAAAGGGGCTAGCGGGGCGCTCTCAAGCGATAGCCCCGCTAAGGTCTCTGAAGTCCGAAGAGCGCGACGGTTTCGGAGGTCGTCAGCCCACAGCCGTTCAGGTCGAGAAAGGTTTCAATGAGGGGGGCCTTGGCGCCGGTCCTGTTCATGATCAGCCGGCAGGCGTCCGACGCGATCATCGACACGTCGAGGTTCGAGAGAATAGGCTTGCCGTTCTCCTCGCGGTGCGCCCCGCCGTAGAGCAGCATATGAAAGTAGACGGCTTCCAGGCCATAGGGCCCGTTCATGTCTGGGTCGCAGTTGAAGCCCGACACGTCCGACGTGTCTGGACACTGGATGTGGAAGTTACCGTCACCGTGGTGAGCCTCGTGGACGACGACCGCGGCACGGAGAAACGGGTTTTTCAGGAGATTCGTCGTCGCGTTGGCGGACCAGTAGTAGTCGTAGATGCTCAGCGTCCGCTGGAGGCAGGGCACCCCGTAGCTCGCGTTGGCCCCGCCGTCGGCGGGCGCGTAGTGGATCACGTCGATCATGTTGAGCACGTAGTTGAAGATATTTTGATTCATATCGGCGGACGCCGGGTAGGCGGGGCCGTAGGTGTCCGGGAGCCGGTCGGGCGCGAAGATGGCGACGTGCTGGGTGGGGATTGCGTTCGGGGCCGCGCCCAGGAGCTTGTTGTCAGGCGGGAACGCGAGCGGGTAGCCGATCAGGATCTGGAAGGCCTCCAGCACGCGGTTCTTGAGGCCTGCTGGCGCGGAGGTCCAGGACTCGTCAAATGGAAGAATGACCTCGAGCGCTTCTTTGCACTCGGGACGAAGCGTGCTCTCGACGAGCGCGGGGTCGCCGTTCGGGACGACCGGGGTGCCGCCCTCCAGCCGGTAGTCGCAGGGATTCAGGCCGTTCGCGTCCGCAAGGTCGGAGTAGAAGTCGATTCCCTCGAGCGCGGGACAAGCGGTCAGCAGGAGGAGCGCTGGGGCGGCGGTCAGGACTCGAAGTCGTCTCATGGGGCTCGTCTCATTCTCGGCGCTCGAGCTCGGCCTGCGAGACCCAGCTCAGATCCATCATGAGCATGCCGGTCACGTTCGTCGCCGCGAGCCCGTAGAGCTCCCTGAACGGATCGTGCGAAGCCGAAACGTCGAGGCCCAGGCCGACCCGGAGGTCGCCCAGGCTCAGGGCCGTCACGTGCACGTTCGCGCCGCCCGTGATCCCGAGCTGGTCCCAGCCTGAGATGTCGGGAGAGAAATTCACGCCCGCTCGGATGTTTCCGCTCCAGGCGCCCGTGTGCCACTGGAACATGATCTGCTCGGTGAGCCGGTGGCGCTCGATCGCGTCGCTCAGGTTGATGCTCATCGAGTCGAACTGGTATCCGCTGCGGATGTCGAGGCGCACGGCCTCGGTGTAAACGATGTTGAGCAGCGCGTAGAGGCCGGTTCGGATGATGTCGGTGTAGTTCTGGTAGAGATCGTCACCGAAGGTGATGCCCTCGAAGCCGATCCCGATGTGACCGCCTTTCCAGAGGGCTTCGACCGCGCCCACGTTGAAGATCTGGCTCATCACGCGCGCGAACTGCATGTTGCGCGATTCCTGCATCTGAAAGAGCGCGTCGCTCGAGATCAGGAACTCGCGGGTCTCGATGCGGCCGCCCAGGCCCTGCACGCGCACGTTCCAGCGGAAGCAGGGGCAGGCGCCCCAGGACATCGAAGCTCCGGCGGCCGCGCTGATCGGCATGACCTCGATCATTCCTTCGTCGGCCAGCGCGGGAGCGCGATGGATGCCGACTGCGGCGGTAGCAACGGCGACGAGTGCGGCGACCGCGAAGCTGACTCGCGCTTTCGGGTTCTTGAGGAGGCGAAGAAAATTCATGATCTCATTTTGATGCGCAGCATCAACTCCAGGGGTTCCTGAGCCACTTTTCACGCGATCCTGAGGATCGACCGTCCAACCCTGCCACGCGGTGTTTATCAATAATAGACCAATTCAGTCAACAAAAATGTTTAAATTATTGAAACTAATAACTAAAAGTGGAATCAACAGGAGCCCTATCCAGATGCCGGTGTTCGGGCGCCCCGACCGCGAGCTTTCACTGGGGTCGAGAGGCGGGTTATGTACGAAAGAAATGAGCTATCAGACCGTCCGAGTGTCCCGGGACCCGAGGGGTGTGCTGGAAGTCGCGATCAACCGCCCTGAGGTTCGCAACGCTTTCAATGAAGTCGTCATCGAGGAGCTGGCGTCGGTCTTTGCCAAAGACGCGTGCGCGCCCGAGGTGCGCGCGATCATCCTTCGCGGGGAGGGGCCCGTCTTCTGCGCGGGCGGCGACCTCAACTGGATGAAGAAGGCGATTCATTTCGATTATGCCCAGAACCTTGAGGACACCCGGCGCCTGGCCCATCTCTTCGCCCAGCTCAACGAATGTCCGAAGCCCGTTATCGGCGCGGTCCATGGCGCGGTGATCGGCGGAGGGATCGGCCTCGCGAGCATCTGCGACATCGTGATCGCGTCCAAGGAAACGCAGTTCAGCCTGAGCGAGGTCAGGCTGGGCGTCGTTCCGGCCTGCATCGGCCCGTTCGTCGTCGCGAAGATCGGCGCCTCGCACGCGCGTTGTCTCTTCATGAGCGCGGAGCGCTTTACGGCTGAGCGAGCGATGGAAATCGGCCTGGTCCACGAGGTGGTTCCCGACCCGGCGGCCCTCGGAGCCGCGGTCGAGCGGACGGTGAGCCGCCTTCTCGAGGCGGGTCCGAACGCGCTCTCGGTCGCCAAGCGCCTGGTGCTTGACCTGAGCTGGCCCGAGCGGCGCGCGCAGTTTCCGGATCCGCTCGAGTACGTCGCGAAGACCCTCTCCGACGTCCGTGTCTCGCCCGAGGGTGTGGAGGGCGCTCGCGCGTTTCTCGAGAAGAGGCCTCCGGCTTGGCTCAAGAAGTGAGCCCGACGCGAGTTCTCGTCGCGAATCGCTCGGAGATCGCCTGCCGGGTCTTCCAGACGTGCCGGGAAATGGGCTTCGGCACGGTCGCGGTCGTCGCGCCCGGAGACGAGGACGCGCGGCATGTGACCTACGCGGACCGCGTGGCCGAGATTCCGTCTTATCTCGACGCCGCCGCGATCGTGAAGGCGGCGCGCGAGGCCGGCGCCCGGGTGATTCACCCGGGGTATGGTTTTCTCTCGGAGCGACCTCATTTTGTCGCGGCGGTGGAAGCCGCGGGGATCGCGTTCGCGGGGCCGACGGCCGAGTCCATGGAAAGGCTCGGCGGCAAGATCGAGGCAAAGCGCCTCGCGGAGGCGGAGGGGGTTCCGACGCTGCCCTGGGCGCGCGTCGAGACGGGAGCGGAAATCGGGGTCACCGCCAAGAAGGTGGGTTTTCCCTTACTCTTGAAGGCCGCTGCGGGCGGAGGCGGCAAGGGCATGCGACGCGTGGACCGCGCGGGCGATCTAGCGCCGGCCGCCGAGAGCGCCGCCGCCGAGTCGGTCGCCGCCTTCGGGGACGGAACGCTCTTTCTTGAGCGTCTCGTCGAAAGGCCGCGCCATATCGAGGTGCAGGTCTTCGGGGACGGGCGAGGCGGGGCTTGCCACCTGCATGAGCGCGAGTGCTCGCTCCAGAGGCGCCACCAGAAGATCTGGGAAGAGGCCCCCGCGCCGAACCTTCCCGAGGCGACGCGCGCGGGCCTGCTCGCCGCCGCGCTGAAGCTCGCTCGCGCCGTGAAGTACCGCAGCGCCGGCACTGTCGAGTTCCTGGTCGACCCGAGTGGCGCGTTTTTCTTTCTAGAAATGAACACGCGGCTGCAGGTCGAGCATCCGGTCACGGAGATGGTGACGGGCGTTGATCTGGTGCGCGCGCAGCTCGAACTGGCTCTGGATCCCAGGGCGTCTCCACTGCGCGAGACACCCGTGGCACGTGGAGTCTCGATCGAGGCGCGACTCTACTCCGAGGATCCCTACCAGGATTACGTGCCTACGCCGGGGAAGATCGAGCGGCTCCGGTGGCCGACCGGAGCCGGCATCCGGATCGAGAGCGGCATCGAGGAGGGCCAGGTCATCGGGACCGGCTTCGACGCGATGCTCGCCAAGATCGTCGTTCATGCGGCCGATCGGGCTCATGCGATCGCTCGTCTGCAGTTCGCCCTTCAGGAGTCCGTGGTACTCGGCCCGGGCACGAACCAACGATTTCTGCTCGAGCTCTGCGGGCATCTCGAGGTCCGCTCGGGAAACGTTCATACGGGATTTCTCGAGCAGAAGTTTTCCAGCCCCGAGCCGGGGCCGGATGATCTCGGCCTTTGGGCGGCCGCGCGAGCGGCAGGGCTGGGGCGTTCGGCGGAGCCGGGCCACGGTACGGGAGAGAGCCCGTCCGCGTGGCCCTCCCCCTGGAGCGTGATGTGAGCGAGGGCATCCGGCTTCACGGCAAGCGGTTCACGTTTCCGGTCGGAGGCGGGTGGAGTTTCTCCAGGAGGCCGGGCGGCTGGTGGATCGCGGAGCGCGCGCGGGAGTCGGGCGGGGTCGAGCGCGTCCGGGTGGCCTGCTCCGAGAGCCGGGGCCGATCGAGTGCGAGCATCGGCGGAAATCTCTGGCAGGGCGATCTCTGGGTCGTCGAGCGGGGAGGGACCGCGACTTCAGCATCGGACGACTTCACGGCGCGGTTTCCGGGCAAGGTGCGGAAGATTCTCGTGGCCACGGGGCATCGGGCCGCCGCGGGAGAGGCCCTTGTGCTCGTCGAGGCGATGAAGATGGAGTTCGCCATTCGCGCGCCGGCGCCGGGCACCGTGATCCGGCTTCTGGTGAAGGAGGGACAGACTCTCTCGCCGGGCGACCTGATTCTCGAGTGGGAGGGCGCGGATGGCGGCTGAGCGCGTGCGGGTTTTCGAGGTCGGACCGCGCGACGGGCTTCAGAACGAGCCCCGTCCCGTCTCGCTCTCGGGCAAGCTCGCGTTCGTGCGTGGCTTGCTTGCCGCGGGTCTGCGCGATCTCGAGCTCGGCGCCTTTGTCAGGCCGGATCGGGTTCCTCAGATGGCGGATACGGACGCCGTTTTTCGCGCGATACGCGCGGGCAGGCTTGAGCTGGGCGGGGCCCGTGCGTGGAGCCTGGTTCCGAACCTGCGCGGACTGGAGCGCGCTGTCCGCGCCGGCGCGAAGCGGGTGGCCGTCTTCACGGCCACGAGCGACGCGTTCAATCGCCGCAACATCGGCATGTCGGTCGCCGAATCGCTTCGGGAATACGACCGGGTCATCCGCGAAGCACGTTCACTGGGCCTGGAGGTTCGCGGTTACGTGTCGACCGCATTCGGCTGTCCCTACCTGGGGCGCATCGCGCCGGGACGCGCGGCGCGTGTCGCCGAACGACTGGCGCGCTCGGGAGCTGAGGAGGTCTCGATCGGCGACACGATCGGAGTGGCGACGCCTCGGGACGTCCGTGACGTGCTGGGGCCGGTGATCCGGGCGATCGGAGCGCGAAAGGTGGCCGCGCACTTCCACGATACGCGGGGAGCTGCCCTCGCCAACACGCTTCGGGCGCTCGACCTCGGCGTCCGCACGGTCGACAGTTCGGCGGGGGGACTCGGGGGCTGCCCCTTCGCTCCCGGGGCGACCGGCAATCTCGCGACGGAAGATCTCGTCTTCCTCCTTCACGGAATGGGTTTTCGCACCGGGGTCGATCTCGACGCTCTCTGCGGCGTCAGCCTGCGGTTCCACCGCGCGGTCGGCAGGTCTCTTTCCAGCAGGTATCTTGCGGCTTTCGCTTCGCGCGGCTCCACCGGGCGAAGGGCTCGGCGGTGAAGCGCCGGCGGTTTCCAGCCGCCTTCGCCCTCGCCGCGATTTTCCTCGGTGACGGCTGCTCCTCGGCACCGAAGAACGTCGTGGGTATCTCGAAGCTGCTGCCGACGACGCTGCGGGTGAGGCGTCCCGGCGCGCCGGGCGCGGACCCCGAGGCGGGACCCGGCGGGATCGACTACCGGAGCCAGGCTGTTCCTTCCGCGAGCTTCGACTGCGACATGACCGATACCCTGTGGAAAGACATGGATTTCGCGGCAATCCGCGCGTGTCTCAAGACGGTCGTCGCGCCCATCGACGTCGTCTATCGGCTCAAGCGCGAGCCCGACCCGAGGCTTGTGCTCGACAGCCATGACGAAAAGACCCCGCCGTGCCTGGCCCAGGCGATGCCCGAGATCCGGGTGCCGCGCGAGATCGCATTCCAAAGCCCCGAGCCCGACGGGCTGAGCTGCTACGCGGCCCGACTCGACCTCGAGGCGGACGAACTGCTTGGTCAGAAGGTGCCCGGCTCCCGGTTCTACCTCTGGCTTCGACTGCCGCTTCAGCCGAATCCGCAGGATGACGACGAAACGCGAAGGGTCCTCGTCGGCTGGGCCCTATCGCCGTTCTGGGACCCACGCACGAACACCGTTCCTTCCAAGGTGCTGACGCGCGATCTCTGCAAGGCGTGCATTGGAGAGCGGTCACTGCACGATCCGGACGCGCCCTTGGGAAACCTCTGGCCCTGAGTTGCATTTTCCGGAGTGACGCGATAAGTCAATCGCATCCCAACCGAGGTACCGGTCACCTCCGCTCTTGGGCGATTTCTGTCGGGCTGAGCGTTCGCAGGCGGCGAGCACGAGGCTGACATATTGAGAAAGAGAGAGCGAGTGTGATCCCTATGCGTATCCCCTATTTTATGGCGTTGGTGTGTCTTGCCTCTTCACCTGCACTTGCGGGCGAGGCGCCCCGCTTCGATCTTCAGCTCGGCCGCGAAGTGAAGCGAATCAGCCCGGCCAGCCGGGCCTGCTGCTCGCTTGGCATCCGGGTCCCGACGTTCGTGGGTATCCCCGTCACGCAGGTCGCCGATTTTCCGGACCTCGGAGAGCACGAGTTCGCCAACCGCGGTGTGGGCCGTGAGATCAACGGCGAGGTCTACAGCTGCCGAGGGGGATTTGTCGATCTCGGTCATCTGCGGCACGTCGCCGATTGGACCGCCCATCTCGTGAGCACGATCGCGAGAGAGCTGAGCGACAAGAGCTCCGTAACGCTGGATCTCGGCCGCGAGGGCGCTGATCTGAAGCTCACCGTTCGCAACCCGCCCGAAGGGGAGTGGGACGCGGAAAGTCTGATCCGTCTCGGAATGCGGGCCGCCTACGATCTCTCCGTCTGGCACGAGATCAACACCTGGTTCGGACATTCAAATTTCATCCTCTTTAGCGAGAAGGCGTCGTCCTTTTCCGGTGAGGACAACTACTCGAATATTCTGGGTGCGTACGTGGGGCGCGACGCGCTTCGAGCGGTGCTCGAGCGTGGTATTCCCTACACGGTCGCGATCAATGAGATTTTGCCGAAGACCCTTTGGGACCTGGGCGCCCTCGGGGACGGGCCAACGCTCGCGGCTCTCAGGCAGGTTCAGGGCGTCTGGTGGACCCGAAAGCGCGCCTCGGCTGACACCGAGAAGACGAGGCACCTCGGAGCTTACGGAACAGTCGTGCCGTGGCAGGTTCCCGACGGCGCGGCCGTGGGCTGCCGCGCCGGGGACACCCCCTTGTCGCTCGAAGTCCCTGAGAAAGATACCTGGGGGCGCCCGCTGGACCGGTTCTTCGACCTCCACCTCACGCGGCTGACCTGGCGCCTGCACCTGGCTCGGGAGAGCCGCTTGGGTTACGTACCCGCGCAGTTTTCGCAGCGGGACTTTCCCGCGCTGATCGAGCTGGTGAAGCGCGAAGCGGGAGATCACTGACCGATTCTCGGGGGGGGCCGGACACTCAGGGTGGCGATCCGGGTACTCTTGACATGTGCATACATGTGCACGTATGCTTATGTCATGAGTGAAGCCGTTGTCAGGCGAAAGGCGGTTGAAGAGCTGGTGGACGTTTTCGACTCGGCGTTCTTCAAGGCGCTGAGCGAGCCCGTCAGAGTCGAAATTCTCAAGGTCTTGCTGCTGCGTGGGCGCTGCGACATCGCCACCGTGGCGACTCATGTCAGCAAGGACCGCTCGGTGCTCTCCAGGCATCTTCATCTGCTGACCGGAGCAGGCCTGCTGCGGGCCGAGAGGGTTTCGCGAAACACTTTCTTCGAGATCGACGCCGAAGGCTTTCTCGGGAAGGCTGACGCCATCCTGGGCCGGGTGGTCCGGGCGGTCTCGAAGTGCTGCGTACGGAGAAAGTAGGGAGTGATGGAACGGGTGACGATGCTCCAGTCGAGCGCGATTCTTCTGATAGTCTTCTCGATTCTCGCGGCGATCGACGGGCTCTGGCTTCACCTCTGGCGATACCGGCTTCACGAACGCCCGGCTTCCGCGTTCGAGCACCTGACACATACCTGGCACGCAGTACTCTTCGTGCCGATCCTCGTCCTCCTGTTTCGCTTCGACTCGGGCGGCGGACTTCTATGGGTGGCGGTAGCGACGCTCGTCCTGGACCTCGGAGCCGTCGCGGCGGACGTCATCTCTGAACGGGAGAGCCGTCGTTTCCAAGGAGGGCTTCCGGGCCACGAGTGCGTCCTGCACCTGGCGATCACGATCGCCCGAGCGGCCGCGCTCGCTCTAGTCCTCGCCGCGAAACCAGCGGCGGCCTGGAACTTGACGGGGGCGCTGCTCCTGGCGGACACCTACCCGCCCCTACTGAGACAGACCGCCTCCTGGATTCTTCCGGGGACGGTCGCTGTCGCGCTCCTTCATGTCGCTCTCGCACTGAGCCCTGAGCTCCCGCGCCGCGCGGCCGGTTGGTTTTGCGTCGGGTCTTGCCGGCGGCTCTGCGCGGCCTTTACAGGGTAGCGCACTCCGAAGTATCACTGGGCCCACGATGTCGACCTGGGTGATCGTGAGTTGGGTGGGGGTGGCCGTCATGACGGCCGTGAACGTCGTCATCTTCGTCAAGCTCAAGCATGCGAGCGAGCAGATGATGAAATCGGCCTTTCCGAACGCGAAGAACCTGAACGAGGCCGTCTCGCAGATGCAGCAGATGATGGGTGGCATGAAGGGCGCGCGCGGCAATCCCTTTGGCGCGATGGGTGGACGAGCGCCGGGCGTCGCGGGCGCGGGCAACAAGGACGCGCAACTTCGCGCAGCAATGGAAATGCTGAAGAACCTCCAGCAGCCCAAGGGCAAGCGGTAGCGCGATGGACTCTAAACTGACCTTCGGTCAGTTTACGTGCGGGGAAGCGGGGGCCCAGGCTTCTAAAACTGACTCGAAGTCAGTTTAGCTTGGATTTCTCACTGAGACGGGGCGCGTGCACCCTTGGCCCGAGCGAGCAGGGCCTGGAAGGTACGCCGAAGCTCCGGTCCGCCGGCATCTTCGGACGCGTCGAGGCAATGGGCGATCGCCTCAAGCGTGGAAAGGCACTCCCTGCGAGGTTCCTTGCGGAGTGATCCGTAGGACGAGGGTTTTGCGGGGCGAAGCGCGACGCGACGGAGCTTGAGGAGCCACGAGTTTCTCCACCAGAGCGTTTTCGCCTGGGACCAGGTGCCATCGAGCGCGATCCAGCCGTCCAGCTCCAGGATGATGCGACCAGCCTGGTCAGGGGGCAGAAGATCCCCTTTCCGGGACAGCCAGCGAAGCGGGCCGGCATGGCCCTCCGTCGGCGAGTTTGCAAGCGGACGTTCGCTTCCGAGATAGAGGACGGCCCAACGGGACGGGATGACTTCGCCCGTGAAGCCGCTTTCGCGCAGGGCCTGCCCGAGACCACGCCAGGAGAGTCCGATCTGTAGGGATGAGCGAGCGAGAGTGAGGTGAGCGAGACGCGCAGAGCCCAGCAGGCGATCGGGTTCCTGAGGATGCTGGAGGATCAGCACGAAGCGGCGATTCTCGACGCGCGAAACGGACTCGCATACGCAGAGGCGCTTCGGCTTGAGGCAACGGTCGCAGCTCGGGCTCATAGGCTTTCTCGGGGAATCTCTCGGACCGGCTACGTCGGTCCTGGTCATTGAATTTCTCGGACCGGCTACGCCGGTCCTGGTCATTCGGCGGCTTATAGCACAATCCAGGCGTCGGAGGTGGTGGTGACGATTCCGTGGCCGAGCAGGGGTGTTCCGAGATCGCGGGCGACCCGAGAGACCTCGCGCGTCAGGTGGCGGTCTTCCTCGGAGGGAGTCAGGGAGCCCGAGGGGTGGTTGTGGAATAGGTAAAATCCTGTTGGCCGGGTGGCGAGGACGTTTCGGAAGAGCTCCGCGGGGTCCGTATTCACGTGCGTTCGGGTTCCGCGGTCGACGAGGCAGAAGGAGCCTACGCGGCCTCCGGCCCGGCAGGGCACGAAGCCCAGCCATTCACGCGAGGAGGCCCGCAGCTCGGATGGAATTTCGCGGACGGCGTGGGCTCGGCGGTCCGATGGATCGATCGACTGGCGAGTATCGGGTTCGGCTCGAAATCGGTGAAAGCGTCTTGCCAGCTCGATCGCGGCGAGGAGGCGCGCCCGCGAGGCCGGCCCGAGGCGAAGAGGAAAGGAGCCCTCGACTGCCCAGAGCGTTGTTTGCACGGGGTCTTCGAATGCCCTGAAGAATGCGTGCTCCTGCTCGTCGGAGCCGCCTTCCGTCAGCACTGAGTCGAGTAGGCGGGCAGCAAGTCCGAGAGAACCCAGCCCCCGAGGACCGGAGCCGAGCACGAGTGCCAGGCACTCGCGCAAGCTCAGGCACTCCGCTCCGTGTTCGAGACATCTCTCGCGCGGTCGCTCTGCCGGAAGCAAGTCACTGACCCGCACCATACGCGGGATCGTTCAAGAACCGGGCCGCGCCTGCTGGGGTCCCTGGATCTCCACTCCGTCGCGATAGGTCTTCTCGGCGGTCTTCTTGCGGGATTCATCATAGAGAAACCAGCCCCCGTTCATCTTGCCATCGACGAACTGGCCCTCGACCGCCACGGTCTGCCCGT
>CAYJTX010000056.1:0-3882 GCA_964372615.1 uncultured Bacteriovoracaceae bacterium
ATTCCTTTCGGATGGTTTTGGCGGGGTGGCTGTCGGGGCTTTTCTAGCGGTTACTCGGCCTCAGCCGGCTCCCCCGCCAGCGGCGCCGCCGTCGCGGACGCCGACGAGCATCTCTTCGCGAGGAAGTCGGACGCGGGCGTGCGGCCCGGAGCGCTTCCTTCCCTGCGCCTCGTGTTCTCGCACGCGATCTGGGTGATCTCGTCGAACTCCCGGATCAGGGCGAGCGGATACGGAGCGTGGCCCGTCGAGGAGTAAAGCCTGGGCGTGCCCGCCGTGAGAAGCGGAAAGGAGTCGGCGTCGGCGCCCAGCCGGTCGCGCACCTCCTCGAGCCAGCGGCCGACGCGGTAGAAGTCCGCCCTCACCTTCTCGCGGTCGATCGCGCCTGATTCCTTGCGGTATCGGCGGCAGCGGCCAGCCGACACCCCCCGGCGAATGCCAAGCCCTTTGCCGACCGCACACTCGGCGACCAGCGCATCGACCTCGCCGCCGGGCTCCTCGATCGCGGCCCGCATGTAGATCGCAGGAGTGAGCGCGGCATCGTAGGGATCCCAGGTGGGTCCGGCCGCGGCGTGCGTGAGCTCGTGCGCGAGGTCGAGCACGAGGTCATGAAGGCTCTGCGAACGCCGCAGGTGAACCGTGACCTTTCGCTCCCGCTCTTCCTGACCCGTCGCCGGGTGGTAGTGGCGGGTCAGGATCGCATCGGTCCTTGAAACCTTCGCGAGGCGAAAGTGACCGAGCAGGCCCGCCAGGTCGCGAACGCGCCATGCCCGCCGCGCCTTTCCGAGAAGCTCCGATCCCTCGGGAGTCAGACCCAGGAGGCGAATCGCCTCCGATAGTCTCTCCTGGTCCTCCGCGCGTGTTCGGGCGGGGCTGGGTTCGGCCGCCGCCAAAGGAGCGGACGCGTGCGACCCCACGTAGACCACGGCCTCGCCGCCGTCGGCCGCAAGGCGCCAACCGCTCACAGTACCGAGGGCCAGGGTGCCCAGAACCGCTATCTCCAGGGTAGAACGCTGAATCACCGATCCTCCGCCTGTCGGATCGGCAGAATTTTCCGGAGGTCTTAAGTCCTTCGCTCCCGGGTAGGCCCCCTCAGGCGGGTCAGCCATGACACACACCTGTTCAAACCGTGTACACCCGGACACACCCCAGGGCCGCCTTCTCTGCCACTAACTGCCTTTATTTAATGGAGTTTTCAGTACAGAGGCACCGTTGACGCGGGGCACATCCCTTGCTCAAGGGAAGGGTGTTCAGGCTCCGCCCCCCAGGCACGCAGGGCGGAGTGGCCGTGACATGTGGTAGTGGAAAAGGCGGTTATAATGCGTCGCTCAGTTGCACTCCAGGCCTTCGGAATCGCATTTCTCAGCGCAGTCTCCGTGACTGCGCTCGGCTTCGCCCCTCCCCAGGGCGTCGCAAGCAAGTCCAGCAACGAACCCTCTCCCTTCAAGAACTGGGGACTCATCAACAGCCGCGCCAAGTCGCATATCCAGGCGCTCGACGCCTGGAAGCTCGAGCAGGGCAGCCGAAGCATCAAGGTCGCCGTGATCGACACGGGCCTCGACTCGCTTCACAAGGATCTCGTTCAAAACGTCTGGCATGACGACTCCCCCGACGGGCAGAAGGCCTACGGCTGGAACTTCGTCGCCGACGAGGCGAACCCCCGCGACGAGCACGGCCACGGAACTCACGTGGCCGGCATCATCGGAGCGATCGCCGACCCGAGCGCCGGCATCGGCGGCGTGGCCCAGAAAGTCTCGATCATGGCGGTGAAATACTATGCCGAAGGGGCTCCCGGCTCCGTCAACCTGCGCAACACCGTCAAGGCGATCGAATACGCCGTGAGGAAGGGCGCCCGCATCATCAATTACAGTGGCGGCGGACCCGAGTTCTCCGAGGAAGAGTACCTGGCGATCAAGAAGGCCGAGGCGGCCGGCGTGCTCTTCGTCGCGGCCGCGGGCAACGAGCACCAGGACACGGACCTGGTGGAAAACTACTACTACCCGTCGGCTTACCGCCTGAGCAACATCATCTCGGTCGCCGCGACCGACATCCAGAACAACCTTCTCAAGTCGTCCAACTGGGGCAAGAAGAAGGTCGACGTCGCCGCTCCGGGCGAGAACATCTACAGCACCTTGCCGGCCGGCCGTTACGGCTACATGTCCGGGACGTCGCAGGCGACCGCGTTCGTCTCGGGAATGGCCGCCCTGCTGCTGGCGAGGGATCCCACCCTGACGCCGAGCCAGCTTCGCGAGATCATCATGACCTCGGTGGATCGGCTTCCCCAGCTGGAGAGCCGGGTCTCCACCGGCGGCCGCGTCAACGCGTACTCCGCCCTGCTGGCCCAGCGTAACAAGGGTCAGTTCAGCCCGAACGGCCCCGGCATCCTGGCCGGAAACCCGGTTTCGCTCCTGACTCCTTTCGAGCAGCCGCTCGAGCAGCCGCAGACCGCGACCCGCTGACACGGCGCTCGGTCCGCGCTAGACTGCCGCCTGCATGATCCGAAAGCTGCGGCCCGACTGGCGCGCCCTCTTGAGCGGCCTGCTCCTCTTTCTCGCGTTCCCGAACTGGAACGCCTATCCCCTGATCTGGGTCGCGCTCATTCCCTGGCTGGATGCCATCTGGCGCGCGCGCTCCTGGCGGGCCGCCGTTGTCCAGGGAGTCTGGACCTCCGTCGTCATGACGCTCGGCGGATTCTACTGGGTCGCCTACAGCCTGCATGAGTTCGGAGCGATCCCCTGGCCGCTCGCGATCGTCGGGCTCTCGCTCTTCAGCGTGGTCTGCCAGCCGCAGTTCGCGCTCTTCGCGCCCGCGCTCCGCGCGCTGCAGCTCAGGCTCTCGCCTGCGCCGGCGGCGCGCGCCGCGCCGGCTTCGCGGGCGATCACGCCCGCGGCCGCGCTCGGCCTCGTGGCCGCGGGCTCCCTGGCCTATGCCGGTTTCGACTGGCTGATCCCGAAGCTCTTCGTCGACACGCTGGGGCACTGCTTTTACCTCGCTCGAAATCTGAGGCAGGTCGCCGAGCTCGGCGGGCCGAGCGTCCTCACCTTCCTGGTCGTTCTCGTCAACCTGAGCCTCTGGCTCCTGCTTCGCAGGCTTCTTGACCGCGGCGAGCCCAGCGCCTGGCCGGCGATCCGGGGGCCCCTCCCCGCGCTTTCGACAGCCGCAGTCCTTCTCGTGCTGGCCCAGGCCTACGGGACGCGGCGGGGCTTCGAGATTCGCGAGCTCCTTTCGCGCGCTCACCCGACGATCCAGCTGGGAGTGATCCAGGCGAATATCGGCGACTTCGAGAAACTCGCCGCCGAAAGCGGCGTGCGAAACGCCGCCGAGCGCGTGCTGTCGACGTTTTTCGAGATGTCGGACCGGGCGCTGGCGCTCCTCCCCCGGCCCGAGGCGATCGTCTGGCCGGAGACCGCGTATCCCTCCACCTTTCGCACCCCTAATACCGCGGACGAGCTCAGGCGCGATCAGGAGATCGAACGTTACGTGCACAGCCGAGGCGTTCCCCTGCTCTTCGGAGGTTACGACCACCGCGCGGGCAAGGACTTCAACGCGTTCTTCTTTCTCTCTCCGTCGTCCGCCCCTGCTTCTCCCGAAGAGCCCGCCCAGGAGCGGCTCAAGGGCCCGGGGGCGCGCTCCGCCGAGCGGATTTTCGGGTCTCGACCGAAGGCCCCTCTCGCGGGGGCGCCCGAGGGACTTCTTCAGACTTACCGAAAGAACATCCTGCTGCTCTTCGGCGAGTACATCCCGGGCGCGGCCTACTTCCCGATCCTCAGCCGCTGGTTCCCGCAGGTCGGCAACTTCGGGCGCGGAGACGGCCCGGCTGCGCTCGAGATCCGGGCGCGCCGCGCCGACGACGCCCGGGTGCTCGCCGCCCCGGCCATCTGCTAC
>CAYJTX010000056.1:3892-12409 GCA_964372615.1 uncultured Bacteriovoracaceae bacterium
TCTGCTACGAGGTTCTCTTCTCGAACTACATGCTGGAGTCAGCCCGCAAGGGCAGCCAGTTCATCTTAAACGTCACGAACGACTCCTGGTTCGGGCCCACGAACGAACCCATGCTTCATCTTTCGCTGAGTATTTTCCGCACGATCGAGGCGCGGATCCCGCTTCTACGGTCGACCAACACGGGGATCACGACGCTCGTGCTGCCCGACGGCGAGATCACCCAGCCGACGGCGCTCTTCGAGCCGGCGATCCTCAACGTCGCGGTGCCGCTTCTTCCGCGCGTACCCACCCTGATGCTCGCCTGGGGCGACTGGTTCGGGCCGTTCGCTGCAATTGCGGGCGGCTTGGGGATGCTCATCTCGCTCGTGCCCTTGCACAGGCGGCGGATGCGGTAAGCGGGGTGCTGAAAAGTCAGGGCCTCGCGCCGGACCCGGTCGGGCAGGAGATCGAGGGCTGAAGTATCTGCTGAAGGTGGCGCGGGTAGAACCGGGCGTTCGGGCCCGAGCCGTTCATCATCGAGTCGTGCTCACCCGGGGGCGAGAAGGCGTACGAAGGATCGAGGTACTCGTCCGGAAGAGCGACGAGGTGGCCGACCTCGTGAAGCACGGTGGGAGTATCCGTATTGGCGGTGTAGTTTCCGGAGTCCTCGCGGTTGTAGGATGCGTCGCCTTCGGGGGGGCTCGTGGACTTGCCGCGACCGTCGGCTCCGACCGGGGGGTTCGGCACCAGCGTGTCCCTGTCCACCCGGTTCTCGCAGAGGTCGTCCCTCTGTCGATCCGTGAAGCAGTGGATCGGCGGCCGCGCGGTCAGGCGCCCCGCCCGACACCGCGCCTGGGCGCAGTCGTCCCCTCCGAGCGCCGCGCAAGCGGTCGTGGCAGTGGCGACCGCGGCGTCACGCGCGGGATTCGGAGACGGTGAAGGCACCGGATCGGGCGACGGCTGGGAGACGTTGTCGAGATACTCATCGATATTTCCGCCCCAGTAGGCGTTCGCGGTGCTCCCGGCGCCGGCCCGGCGGCGCATATCGACTGTCCGGGTGCAGAGACCGATTTTATACGACTTAGCGGCCGCGCAGTCCGTCGCCGAGCCGGCGGGAAGATCCGCGTTATAGCACCGATGAATGGAAATTCGAGGGAGCAGGGAGGCACACCGGCTCCACGTCTGAGCCGACGCTACCGTATTCTGCTCGCAGTTACTGATCTGAGTCCGCTCCGCGGCGGTCGGGCGGGGGGCGGCGACGAAGCCGATCTCGAACTGCATGGGCGGAGTCTGCATCGCCGCCCCGTTCGGGGGGCAGGCGGCCACGGAGGGCATCCCATGCGCCGCGAAGGCGGGCGGCGTGCCCACGTTGAGGCTCGTGACGGGCGGCGTACCGCCCCCCGTCTGGCAATTGAAGAAATTCTGCGCGGCGGTCCTCATGCGCTCCCGGAGCGCGTCGGCTTCGGCGGCGGGAAGGGAGGACTGCACCTTCAGGGTCATCCGCACCGTGGAGGCCCCGCCCGGGGGCGTGGGCGGCGTCACGATCTCGTAAAAGGTGCCGGAGGAGAACGGAAACCCCGAGTCGTTTCTCGCCACGCGGGTCACGCGCTCGCCGCCGCTGCCGGTCGCGTGCGTGACCCCGTAGCAGCTGAATCCGTCCGTCCGATGCGCCGTCGCGAATTTGTTTTCGCAGAGCACGGCGCGCATCAGGCCGCGCTCCTGCACGGTCGCATCCGCGAAAACCTGGCGAACGACGTTCGAGTCGTTCCGGATGAAGTCCTCGAGCGAGCGACCGCAGACCTGCGTCGCCTTCGCGTCCAGTCCGGCCGTATAGGTATCGCGAAGCGCCGTAACCTGCGTGCTGAGCGAATCCCGTGCCGTTCGGAGGCGGCCGTTCACGGCCGTGCTGGCACCGGTATCGCCCGTCACGCCCGCCCCCAGGTTGTCGGCGATCGCCTTCTCGAGCTCGCCCAGGTCCCAACCTTCGACCCCGGTCGAATAGCGAGTCCGGCCGCGAGCGCGCCTCTGCGCATCGGTCCCGCTGCCACGTGCGCCCAAGACGTCGTAAAGGGCGTTCTTGATCGCCGTCCGGTCGACTCCCGTGCCCAGCACCGCCGGGTATGAGCGTTCCAGGCGGCTCTCCTGATTCGCCACGTCCACGCACTCGGAGCCTGCTCGCTGGGCAGCCGTAGTACAGCGCGTGCGCTGGACCTCGTTGAGCTGGTCATAGAAGAGCAGGGCGCGGACCATGTTGCCCGAACCCAGCACATTTCCGGCTGCTCGAAATTTCGCCAAAATCGATATCGGGGGGTAATTGCCCGAGATGCGGAGGCGCGAGGCCGCGTTACCGAGGGGATCGCCGACTTCCTCGTTCGACGGCTGCTCCGCGGGAAGCGCCCGGTAAAGGTTCGCCAACGGCGGCCGCACCGTCCCCCCTGGATTGATGCAACTCATGGCGGTAGAAGCGGGCCACGAGGCTGAACGATCGCGGTTCGCCGCCGCCCGATCGAGGATCAGCCTTTCAAACGCCGCTTCGCGCACGCGCTGGAGGACGAGCGCCCTGCCGACATCGGTCAGCACGCGGCTCGGCTCGGGGATCGAGGTTCCGTAATAGTTGCAGAGGTGAAGCGCCACCTCCGGCGCCGAACAGCCGAAGTTCAGATAGGTGTTCGCCTCGGCTTCCGAAGAGGCGACGAACCCGTAGCCCCCCATATTCGCGCGCTCCTCGTAGCCCACGCCAGGAAGGCCCGTGGCCCGGACGGGTCTCACGTGAGGATGTCCCCATGCGATGGAAGCGGCGAGGAACGCTCCCAAAGAGGCCGCTGAGAATTCTCTCTTAAACATCCGTCCCCCTCTCCCCCGGCCGGCGCCTAGTCCTCGCCGGCCCTCACGGCGCCCCCGAGCACGCCGTCGACCTCCCGACCCTCCGCCGGCGGCAGGATCGGCGTCTCGCGGTCGCTCGCGGCAGCCACCGCCAGCTGGCAAGATTTTCTTTCCCGGTCGAAGCGCTCTCCATAGGCCCTCCGCATGGACATGAGGAAGGTGAAATAGAGCGCCTGCCCGGGCAGATAGCCGTAGGCCGCCGCCGTCTCCCTCGCGAGATCCGTGCTGGCGCCAAGCTCCGCGCTCTCGGCCTGGCAGAGGCGATCCTCGCCCCAGCCGTAACTCCGCGCGAGATTCGCGCCTTCATCCTCTCCCTGACGGATCGCCTTTCGCGCTTCGTGGAGCGCGCTGGCCTGCCCCCCGAAGTGATCAGCGTCATGCGCCTTCGCCTGGGGAGCCCCAGGGCCCAGCAGAAAGCAGATCATGCTGAAGAGCAGCGCGACTCGAGACGGATTACCTGGGGTCATCTGAAACCTCCACGAATGTCGGAGCCTCAGCCACGATCTGACTGAGACGATCGTTTGGGGGCGGCTCCTGCCGCCCGTCACAGCGAGCCCGTCCCCGCTCGGAAAAGGACCAGAATCCTGTGCCGGGCTCGCAGCGCACGCTGATTCCGATCCTCCTCCGGATCTCCGCGAAGAGACCGGCCTCGGCGGAGCACGGATCGGGCGAGCGCACTTCCCGCCACTCGATGAGGGTCCTGCCGGGCGCGACGGGCGCCTCGACGCTCACCAGATTCGCGTCGTCGCGCGAATCCTGAAGCAGGGGGGCGGCGGCCCCCAGGCTCACGACGAGCGGCCGCGCCTGACCGGGCAGGCGGATTCTCCTTTCGATCTTCCCGCCCTCGCGCAGGGTGAAGCGGGCCTTGACTGCGCCCGCGACCTCGCAGCGCCACTGCCGATTGTGAGGGCGGCTCCCGATCGCCAGCTCTGCGCTGGCTGGGCTGGACGACGCTGCGAGCACCAGGGCTATCCACGGGCTGACTTTCACGACTCTCACCCTCCTCATCGGTACGTGGCGCAAAGGTCCAGCGGCCCCGGTGCGGGTTTGCCCTCGAGCGGATCGCCCTCTCGATGGTGCAGAAGCGGCGAATTCATGTAGCGAACGTGCCTGGGGCCCTTGCCCGCTTCCGGCGACTGGCCCTTGACCGGCTCGCTCAGGAGGCGCACCTCCACCCGCTTCTGCTTCGGTGACATGACAAACTCCTCCCCCGTCGGGGCCTTCTCGTACTTGAATCGCAGCCCCTTCGCGCGAAAGATCTCGTTCGGGTCCTTGGACAGAACCAATGCCACGGGTCGGTCGCCAAACCAGTCAAACGCCACCTTGAGCGCCTTGCCGGCCCTCCGCGAACGCATCAGGACCGAACCCCTGGGAAGGAGCGAGCGCTTCACGTCCTCCACGAGCGCGTCGAGCGCCTTCCACTCCTTCGTCGTCTCCCGGATTTCCGAGGTCCAGGACTTCTCCCCCTTGTAGACCGTCAGGGCGAGAGTCGTTTCCCGCGGAGAGCTCGGAGCAGGACGACCGACATCGCCCTGACTCTGAACGGCCAGGATCGCGGCGTCGGCGATCTTGAGGGCCAGCTGCGGCTCGACTTTCGCTTCGAAGCGGCCCCCTTCGTTGCGGCAGCCGGGGTCCTCACGCGACATCCCGGCCGAAGCCGAATCCCAGCGCGCGATCCCGTCGTCAGTGATCTCGAAGCGGTCCAGGGCCTTCGCCCCGTCTCCGTAGCGACCCGACAGGCTGATGACGATCGACGGATCGTCTCCGTCTCCGGCCCAGGCGGCGGCGGCCATCGCCAAAATCGCGAGCTGGATCATGGGCCACCCGGCCACTCTGCCTCGAAAACCGGGAACGCACCCCATACTCCCCGTGTCCCCCGAAGCATCATTGTACCGAAGTCGCCGGGCTAAGTGCACCCCCAAGTCTGCCGCCCCTGCGTGGCCGCCGACACATGTTCAAGAATTCGACAGTTCCTCACGCCTAGTGGCGTGTTCTCACTGGATTCCTGGCGCGACCGGAAACGGCACACGCCTTGCTCCTGATAGGCATCAGTACCCCTGAAGCACGTCGGCTGATGCAGTGGAGAGGATGCGAGAGCGGTTCCCGTGATTCGCGCGGCAGTTCCCCGCGCGACGGCAGGAGTGAGTGAACGATGAGCGTCAGAAGCGTGACTTTTCCCAGACTCGTGGACCTGAGACGAAAGCTCGCCGTAGCGGCGAGCTTGACCCTGATCGTCGGCCTGACCGGCTGCGGGAACATCGGCCCGAGCGGCGGCCGTCGCGCGCCGGAAGACGCCTACTCCCGAGGGCTGACGACCCAGGGTTTCGCCGACCCGCAGTCCTACGGAGCGACCGCCTGCCAGGACCGTCCCTACAACGTCAAGCCGCGCTCTTCTTCTTCCTACAATGGCAGCGGAAACTACACGGCGTGCGCCATCGACGGCCAGTCCGCCTCCGTCGAGCTGCACGGCGAGACGACCAGCTCCGACACGATCTGCGTCTTTCCGGGCCAGTACTACGCGCCGGACCAGTACAACGACTACCCACGCGTCGTCTGGAAGGTCGATCAGAACGGCTTCCCCATGTACAAGTGCCAGAGCATCTCGAACGCGGGCGGCTCGCTCTTCACGTTCAATCTCACGAATTACGACTTCGTCTACGTGGTCGAGCTCCCGTGGAAGGATCAGATGCGCACGTGCCTGCTCCAGGGCAACGAATACCTCTGCCCGAACTACGCGAGCGGCCGGTTTCGCTAGTGCACTAACCGGCTCTGCACCTGCCGCTCGGCGCCCAGCTGCTGTTCGCCCTGCCGGTGCCGGTCCACGAGACTCGCGTCGCGAGTCGGGAAGGCATCCAGGATCTCGAGCTGCTCGTCATCATCCGTCTCGCGAGCGGCAACGACGTACCAGAACGAGGGGCCCTCTTCGGTAAACTCCTTGATGAAGTGATAGAGGTGCGCCTTGCTCCCCTCCCCCCTGATTGACATGCTCCAAACCTCGTCCGGGCTCTCCACGGTCGAGTCCAGGCAACGCTGGAACTTGTCGAAGTCCGCGGCGGGGATGTCGTCCGGACTCCTCTTGCGACTGAGCTGGGCCCGAAGGGTCTCGTCCTCCGTCCAGGCGTCGGCCAGTCCGTCGGTGGGCGCTTCCGGCTCTTCGCTCTCCTCCTCGTTGTCCGCCTTCTTGGCGCCACGAGCCCACTCGACCCGCTCGCCCCGCCGATAGCGGTCCACGAGCGTGGAGTTGCGGGTCGGGAAGGCGAGAAAGAGGAAGCTTGGCTCGCCCCGCAGGAAAAGACAGATACAGATGCACCAGACGGACTTGCTGGAGGGCTTGAACTCCGAGATCAGGGTGTACCGGAAGTCGCCGGAGAGGGTCTTCTCGCGCCAGACCTCGTCGGGCTCATCCAAGGTGACCCATCGCAAATGGGCCATCGCTTCACGTTCCTGGTCCGTCAGGTCGCCCTGAGCCAGATTCTTGAAATACTCTTTCTCCAGGCGCCCGACTTCAGGAGCAAAAAAGTCGGCGATGCAGTCCTCGGAACAGAAGATCCGGCAGTTCTCTTCCTCGACGAAGAGTGCGCGATCATTCTTGCGAAGTCGTTTGCTGCACTGAAGGCAGGCCTCCGCTGCCATTCCAGGAGAGCTTTTCGGCCTCCCTGCGTCGCGTACAGGCCCTTGGGCCAGTGACTTCACTTTCTTTTGCCTTTGCAAGCGCTTACGGCCTTCAAGGCTTCTCTTGGCGGTCGTTCGACTCACGATCCCCCCCGGAGGCCCCTGTCTCTGGCCCCACCTGAATAGTGTACCGATCCTTTCCGCAGAGAGTCAAACCCGCACTGTGTCAAAAACTACCTCCGCTGCTTGCGCGGGGCCACCGACGACTTAGAATGGAAGGTGGGGATAGCCCGCGCCGAGACGAAGGGAATCGACTCGGCCGGCTCCCGGTGGGGTGTTCGTTTCACGCCCTCACCGAATTCGCATCGATCACACGTCCCAGGGAAGGGGGTTTTCGTGATCTACGTTTCCAAGGATCAGCTCAGGCAGGTCGAGTATCTGATCGGCCAATCTATCCAGGGCAACCACGTTCTCTTTGACGCAGATATCGTTCGGCGTGTCTTCGCGGAGGGTTTTCCGAGCGAGGAGCACCTCGCGGAAACGGATGCCTACGCCGTCGAGCACCACATCGAGCGCCTGATCCTGCTGCCAACCCTCCTTCAGAAACGCGCCTACCTCGAACGACTCGATCGCGAGACTTTCGAACGCGTCGTGCGCACCTATTTCAATATCGTCGAAAACAACCTCTTCGAGAACCGGGAGGTCCGGCACTAGACCGGCGCAAGAGATGAGTGTCGCCCCTCCGCGCGATCCCCGCCTCGGGCAACCCCCCCTGACTTTGGCGTTTGGGGCTCACCCCCGCGCTCGGGCGAGCCGCGAGTCTTCGGCGACCTCCACCGCGGGCCTCGCAGCGGAGACCCAGTCGCAGACGAACTCCCGGATCCGCGAGCTCAATCAGTACGCGAGCGAGGTCGAACGAGAGACGAGCCAGCGCATCGACATCGCGAAAGCCGACGGCATGCTCCAGCAGGAAGCCGAAGCCGCTCGCTCCGAGGAAGCTGTCGAGAGTCAGCGGCGCAAGGGCTACGAGAGGCTCAGGGACATGAAGCGCGCTCAGCAGGCGGAGGTGAATCAGCTCAAGCGCGAAGGAGAACGCGACCTGGCCACCCTCCAGGCCTACTACCGCGACACCCTCTACGGCACCGAGCTGCGCGGGAGGGAACAGCTGGGGCAGCTCGAGAAGAGCCAGGCACTCACGAGCGAGCACACGCGGCGGATGAGCCAGAGCGAGCTCGAGACCCTGCAGGGGAACCACGAGGCGCGCCGCGAACAGGTGCTCGAGCAGCAGAGGGACGAGAACACGAGGATCATCGGCGCCTCCGGTGCCGAGCTCGAGCGGCTCCGCGAACAGACGGCGGAAGCCAAGGCCACCGCTCACGAGCGCCATCTCAAGAACTACGAAGGCACGGTCACGCGGCAAGGCGCCGAGCTCGCCGCGCTCAACCAGTCCGTGGGCGGCAAGATCCGGGAGATCCGCCTGGACTCCGCCCGTCGCCTGGATGCCTACTCAAGTCGGCAGAACGATCCCTTCTACCAGCTGCTGGAAGTCGACGCGGCGATCGAGGAGACGCCCGATTCCTATGTGCTCCGGGCGCGCATCCCGGAGCATGAGCAGGAGCACATCTCGATTTCCGTACGGGGCGATCAGCTCGTTCTGAGCGGCAGCCGCCGCAACGAGGAGAAAATCGACCTCGGTCCCGGAAGGTCACAGGGCACGTCGACCTATCAGTCGTTCCAGGAGTCCTTCCCCCTCGCCTTTCCGGTCGATTCGCGGCGGCTTCAGCGCCGCTTCGAGGGCGACGAGCTCACGGTCGTGCTGCCGAAGAAAACGACGTATCAGGCCCCGACCTACAAGGCGGCGCGGCCGGGTCGCGCGCGCGTCGAACGCCCTCAGTTTCCAGAAAACCTACCGTCGCTCGCGAAGGCCGAGCCGCCTCCGGCCGACGAAATTCCGGCGCCGAGCCCTGGAAGCAAGGGTACGCGAACGCTCGGCTAGGAGCCTGTCCGGGTAATCCTCTTTAGGTTCGATTTGGGTTCAGTTTC
>CAYJTX010000057.1:0-12363 GCA_964372615.1 uncultured Bacteriovoracaceae bacterium
CGAATGGACGACCTGGGTCGCGTAATGAGCGGAGGTTGGGGAAGCGGATGTTGGTGCATCTACCCGAGGATGACCCCATCTCAAGAACGTGAACTCCCTGGCCCAGGCAGTGCCACTGATCGGCGAAGAAGGGCGATGACCGCGCTGTCGTGTCGCCGTCAGGCCCCTGGCCTATTGGCCTACCAGGGTGGCGAAGTGGTGGGTTGGGTTGCCGTCGGCCCGCGAAAGGAATTCGCACGAGTGGACCAGTCCAAGGCAACACCACGCGTTGATGATACAGACGTCTGGATAATCACCTGTATTACCGTTCGAAAGAAGGCGCGTGGGAAGGGAGTTGCTCAAGCCCTCATCCGAGCTGCAGTGGAATACGTTTCGGCCCAGGGCGCGCCTGCCATCGAGGCATATCCGCGCGCGGGAAATGTGCGGGTGCACGATGACTTCGCCTACTATGGGACTGAAAGGTTGTTTCGGAAGTCCGGCTTTCGAGTCATCCGTAAGCCACTTTCCGGACTTCCACGTGGCTGGACTCCGCGGGTTACGATGCGAATTCAATGCAGGGGTCGGAAGCTCTAATAGGTCTTGTCAAGAAGGGCAACGCACAAGCCTGGCCGAGGCCTGCACAAGTAGTTGACAGCGCCCTCGGCGAAGGTCTGCGGCAGCGGCTCAGGGCCTCCACCTCCTGCACCGATTCAGCGACTTCGATGCACAGGTCACACTGAAGGGCTGGCGCGACCGCGACCGGAGCCTGGGAGGTCTCGCTCTCCTGATTTGGCCCTCAACCTGACGACTCGGGCGGGTGGCTGTGTTCTGGGCGGCGAGACCGTCGGAGGCGATTCCCACCCCGTTTGGGACTCAACTCTCTGGGCGAACCTATCCTGAACGAAATGTCAGGGTCTCTTCAGTGGTTCTGGCGGTCTTTGGGGCGTCCACCGCCACCTGTTCCGAAAAGATCCATCGCCTACCCCTCCCCCGCCTGTTCTGCGCTCCGGTCAAGCCGCGCCATGATCCGCGCCGCCTCTTCCTCGTCGATAAGGACGAAACGCTTCAAGTGTTCCTCGTAGGCGTAAACATCCGCCTGGCCGAGTTCGAACCACCAGGCGTGAAGCCTCACCTTCCCCTCGGCGACCCGCTCGCGCACAATCGGGTAGGTCATCAAATGCTCGAGCTGGCAAAGGACGTTGAGTTGCGACAGACGATTATGCGGGGAAATCTCGCCGCCGAAACCGGGCGCCGCCGCCACCCGCGCCTGCGTGTCTTCACCGTGGCGAAGCCATGCCTTGAGATTGGGCGAACGAACCGCGTCCCTGCCCTCCAGTAACGCTTGGACGGCTCCGCACTCGGAGTGTCCGCAGACGATGATGTCGCTTACGCCAAGCTGGTTGAGCGAAAACTCGATCGCCGCCGCCTCGGACTCGTCGGCGGTCGACACTCCGTCTTCCCGGCAAGAAGGAACCAAGTTGCCGACGTTTCGAACCACGAAAAGATCCCCGGGGTCGGTCGAGGCAAAGAGGTTTGGCACCACGCGGCTATCTGAACACGCGATCATGAGGGTATCGGGCGACTGGCCGGCGGCGAGTCGCCCGAACTTCTCCCGGTAGTCGGGACGCGAGTTGCGCCGGAACTCGATGATGCCCCGAAGCAGCTTCTTCATCCCCTACCCCCGCCCAGGTGGTTGACCGGCCCCGGCTCTGATGCGGGTGCTTTGAGTTCGGCGATGAACTCTCCCATTGTGCGGAGCTTTTGCGCCGGGTGTGATACGAGCGCCTGCGTTAATGTCGGGAGGGTGCCCGGCACGCCGACCCAGAGCACGAGGTCAAACGCGCGGTCTGGCCGGGTGAGTTCGCGCGAGAAGGCTTCGACCTTGAGCCGAAGGCGCGAAACGACCTTCCGCGTCCGCTCGTACTCGACCACAATTCGCTTGCCGGATTGCGTCGTCCAGATCGCATCCGGCATGTGGCTATAAAATCGTTCCCTCGGGAACGTCGGGTCGATCGCGAGCACCCGATCCGTTCGCCACGGCGCGGCACCGGCGCTTCCGAGCTTGCCCGACCGGATCACGGCAAGCCTGAGTTCGGTCAACCCGTCGGAGTGTCCAATTTCGTTCCCTGGCGGCGACGCGAGCGGGATGAGGCTCGGCCCCTCGCCGCGCGACATCGCGAGTTCCTGGGCCATCCTCGTCGCCTTGAAGAAGGTTTTAAGACTGTAGGACGTTCGAATGCCCACGAGGAATCGGGCGCGCTCAAGAAAGAGCACGCGCTCGTAAGCGTAACGCGGAGAGTTGGATTCGGGCGACCACCAGACCGCGCGCCAGAGCTGCTCGACCGTCATGACGCCTTGCTCGCAGACGAACCGGCACGCTAGCGCGTCACGCTCAGTCGCTACCCCGAGCACTTGCCCAGGCTTTCTGCGCGCCCTCGTTCCTGAGACCGCCTCTCGATTCGTACCCGTCACTTTTTTTGCTCCACTACTTTCCGCTTTTCATTCTTTTGCCGCCGCTTTTTTCTGTTCCTGTTTTTGTCTTTTTCCTATTCCTTACTTTTTTACTTTTATTATTCTTATCTCTCTCTTCTTCTTCTATCTCTACTCTTCTACTCACTCTTACCCACCCCCCACCACGCCACCCCTTCCAATCGTAGAGTGGGAGGGGTGGCGTGGTGGGGGGTGGGTCTTCTGAGTACAGCCTCCCGCGCAAAGTGCCTGCTTTAGTGTTGTGAATTGATAGGTTGAAAATCGAGAGGCGCATTCAACTCATTCAAAAGACCACACAAGACCAAGTAAAGCGTTTTGCGTGCCCAATGGCCGCTAAACGTGCGTGCTTATTTCATACTCAGAACAGGGAGTCAAATCGCCTGAATATTAGGGGCAGCGGCGTTGGCTACGGTCCGCGCGGGTCCTTCGGACAGCGCCGGCGGTCTCGTTCCCGGTTGAGAGCGGCCACCTCCTCCCGAAGGCGGTCGATCACCTCAAAGTGCTTCCCCGCCGCGCGAGCGCGCTTCGAGAGCGAGACGTGTCGGCCTGCCACCTCCGATCGTCGCTCGGATAGCTCCAGGCAGGATCGCCACTCAGGCGCTGGCCCCCTGTCGGACGCCGGGGCACAGTCTCGGGTCCATCGACGCTTCAGCTCGTCACGGCTGGCTTTGAGATTTTCCAGCTCGGTGCTTGCCACCTCCGCGTTCCGAAAGCGCCACTCCAGGGCCTCCGCGCGGCGACTCACCTCTTCCAGTTGCTCTTCCAGCTCGGCGCACGAGCTGGGCCCCGCAGTACCGTTCGGGGCCGGTGTCTCCGCCCCCGCCGACGCAAGCCCACAGGCCGTGGCGAGCCCCAGGATCGCAACCGAGATGCTGAGAAGTCTTCTCGCAATTCGTCTATGCCGCAAAAGATGTTTGCCCTCTTGGGTTGGTGGCGCCGCCGTGCGGCACTCTAACAAGTCATTTTCTCAAACAAAATCTTGCCCGGCAAAAATTCGCCGGTACACTTGGACGATAAGAACGGTTTTACCCGTCGGAACATACAACGACGACTCGAAGGAGCAAGGCGATGCTGGAACGTCAGGGCTACGCACTAAAGCAAATCCAACAGATTTTCCGCATGGACGCCAAGGTTAAATCAAAACAGACCATTTTCAACGCCGAGGAGCGCGGGGAGATCCCGAAGGCTCTCCGCGTCCCGCGCGGGACCGGAAAGGTCGAGGCCAGGCGCTGGATGACCGAGCAGCTTCCGGAAATTGGCAGGCGGTTCGGTTTTTTGAGTCCTGATCTCTTGGCCCCCGAGATCGTTGCCGTCTTCACGCAGAAAGGTGGAACGCTGAAGAGTAATCTCACCTACTCCTTCGGCCGCATCCTCGCACTCAACGGTATCCGCGTCCTTGTGATCGGCCTGGACACGCAGGGATCGGTCACGAACATCGCCCTCGGCCAGGTGAAGCCCGAATCGCTTGATGAGTTCCGGAAGCAACGAGACGAATGGGGCGGGCTCTACCACTTTCTCTACCAGGACGGCGTTGAGCTGGAGGATGTGATCAAGAAGACCGACCTCCCTACCCTCGACATCATCCCCGAGACGGGCGAGCTCGCCGAGCTTGAGCGCCGGCTTCAAGGAGCCGATGGCCGTGAGGCGGTCTTCAAGAAAAAGCTGATACCGGCAATCAAGGGATACGATGTGGTGATTTTCGACAACAGCCCGAGCTGGAATCAGCTCGTGAAGAATTCGCTTTTCTGTGCAGACACCGTGATTTCTCCGGTGGGTTGTGATCTCGGCACCTATGAAGTGCTCGACACCAACATGCAAACCGTCAAGGAGTTCCAGGAGACTCTCTCCATCGACTGGCGCAACTTCTTGATGGTCCCTACCCTTCTCGAAAAAACCAAGCTCTCGCAGCAAATTTATGGGGCCTATCTTTCCACCTACGCCGATTCAGTGATGCCCAATCCGATCCGGCGGGCGGTTCTCGGCCAGGAGGCCACCTACCTAAGAAGGTCCGTCCTCGAATATGACCCCAACTCCGCTCTCGCGAGCGATTACTACGACCTCGTAATGTCGCTCTGGAAGCGCATCGTTGACGGTCAAGAGCTGGCCCTAGCGAATCCGGGGGCAAGTAACTGATTATGGCGCTACCAGGAAAAGAAAACCCTTTTGCAAAGGGACTCACAGAGAAGGCGCCAGTTCCTGGACTGAAGCCGAAGAAGTCGTTTGTGAAGATCCCACTTTCGACTGGGGCATACTCCCCTGCTCCCGAGGTAGATGCGCCGAATTCCGCTCGTCCGACGGATGGACCAATAGACCAAGCTATAGCGGTATATGCTATAGCAGAAATAGCTACACCACCAAACCGGGAGCCAGTGGCGTCGCCTAGCCGTGCTCTAGCAGAACACGCTATAGCAGGCACAGCTACAGCCAAAAATACTACAGCAGCGCCCACTATAGAATCACCTGCTATAGCAGATACCACCGTAGCACGGAGTGGAGACAAGAAAGCCACTAAGGTGGAATACGCTATAGCAAAGACCGCCATAGCGGACCTCGCGGATAAGCGGGGAGGCTACACCCGCGTCGACAACTACGTGTTCGACGTGCTCATGCCGAAAATCGGAAGTGCTCCGGCTGGGATTGTCTATCTCTACCTCTGGAGACGGTCTCTAGGCTTTCAAAGGCTCTCGGTGAGCCTGAGCCACCAAATCATCGCTGACGCCGTTGGACTTTCGAAGCGAACCGTTCAAGAAGCTGTCGCAAGGCTGAACGAGCTAAACGTCGTCCGCACTCACCGCGCTTATGAGACCGCCATCCCAGAGCACTTCATCCTACGGCCCTGGACTGCGGCAAAAGAACCCGCCGAGGAGACCGATACAACTACTGCTATAGCAGATTCCACTACAGCAAACGATGCTGTAGCAAAAATCAGCGGTACCTATAGCAGCGATTACCCGACTGCTATAGCAGAAGCTGCCACCATTAAAAGAAAGCTAAACAAAGAAACAAAAAAAACTCTCTCTCAAGCGGACGTTCCAGAATCGTGGGACCAATTCACCGCCCAACTCACCGAGAAAGCGAGAGAGAGAGCAGAGCGGGTTTTTCAAAGTCTTAGGACCCAATTTCCTAACGACCAGGTCGACGAGCTCGCGGAGTGTCCGCGTAACCTCGAACGCTTCGGCGCTCCAGACGGTACCCCGTGGGGACAGATTAGCTCGCCGATAGGACTGATGGAGTCCTCCTGGCCACAGCTCCGCGAATTTTTCCGGAAGCGCGAGAGCGAAACACAGAAAGCGAATCACGCGCGAGAGCGGATCGAAGCTGATCAGATCAAGGGCGAGGAACAAGAACGCCGCGAAGCTAAAGAGAGCCAGCAGCGCCGAGAAGCCTTCTTCGCCACGTTCCCGGACGAGCAGGGGAGGAGAGAGGCCATTCAGAAATACCTAGCTGGTCTCCCGTTCAACTCTGAGGGGATGATCGGGCAGGGGATTGCGATAGGGAAGTGGTGGGATGATCATCACTCAATGCCAACTCAGATCGAAAACGACGATGCAGAAAAATCTTCGCCAAGCGACAGAAGTTAGGATGGATTTTCGTCGATGCAGGCGAGCACCCGTTCGTGACGGTGGTTCAAGTGCCAATGGAGAATCTCCAGTGTCGCTGGAAGTGCAACGAGACGGCGAGCACTCCATTTCGGGCGGGCTAGCCGAGGGACTTCAGCCTTCTCTTCAAGCCGCAGTTGGATGCGGAACGCTTGCGGGAGTAGGTGCGCGGCATCCACGTGTATCGGAATGCCGCGCAGGAGCTCCAGCCCATGCGCGAGAGGAGGCTCGCGTCCTGTTGGCGCGAGAGGATGTGGCCGCAGGTCTGGCGCAGGACCGATTCCGGAACGGGTTCTCCGAGCGCCGCGCGCGTCGCCTCCGCGAGCCGATACGCGATTCCGAGCGGGGGCACGACGCGCGTGCCTCCCTGCTTGCCGCGGCTCAGGATCAGCGGCGGTGCCCCAAGCCCGGCTTTTGGGCCGTTCTCCCGAAGGCGGGCGAGCCAGCGAGCATAGTACGCCTTTTGAAGGCGGGTCAGCCAGGCGGGGATGCGCTCCTGGTTCAGGCGGAAGACCTCATCGCGGTTCAGGCGGAAGCGCCCCTTGGACGGCGGTTTTCTCCGGAGCTTGATGCCTCGAATGAGGCCTGTCTCCGCGTCGAACTCGACGGTCGAGGTTGCGACGGAAGCGAGCGTGAATCCGAAGAAGAGAATCAGCGTCACGACGAGCCTGAGCTCAGGATCGGCCTTCCCGTCTTTGATCCAGGCGAAGAGCCTCGCGAAGTCTTCCTTGGGCAGGACCACGCATCTCATTTTCGGGCTACCCATTTCGATGCCGGCGCTCGGGTCGATGAGGATTCTTCTTTCGAGCTTGGCCCAGCGATAGAAACCGCGGATGGAGCTCAGCATCATGTAAGCGGAAGTGGCCGACAGATGGTCGCGCAGCCGCTCCAGGTACGTCTCGAGGGTCGCTCGATCGGCCAGAAGAATCAGGGTTGGCGGGCACAGCTCCTCGGTCAGAAACCCATGAAAGGCGCGAAGATTGCGCAGTTGCTTGTCGATCGTGGCGTCGACCCGCCTGGATCGTCGCATGCCCTCCACGTAGTCTCTGAGGATCTCGCGCGTAGCGGGCTCAATCGACGACAGGACGCGCTCGAGGCGTCGCCCGAACTCCTCGGACGGCGCGCTGATGACATCGAGCTCCTGGAGGATCCGGGCGGCTTTTCCGAACGGGCAGCCGCTGTTCTTGGACTTCGAGCGGTAATAGAGAAATGGGTAGAGCTCTTGAAGTCTGGAGACATCGAGCCAAGAGCGAATCGTCGGGATCTCGACCTCGGCCAGAAGTTCCGCAAACCTCTTGGCCTGCCTGACGTGCGCCGGAAACACGTGATGGCGGCGAAGGTAGGTGAGGAAAAGCGTGAAGAGGGTTTCGTTGTAGCGGGACGCGGCGGTTTTCCCGTCCAGGAAAGCCTTTTCCAGGGCTGCGAGCTCGGCAAGCGCTCGCCCGTCGACGTAGCAGTAGTAGCAGCGGCCCGAGCCCTTGTGGACGATCCGCTGGCGCTCTCCACAGGCGGAACAGCCGTCCACCGGACGGACGACCGGGGTAGGTCTCCAGTCTGGGTGCCGTTTACGCCAACTCGCGGAGGGCATCAGTAGTGCCTCGGATCGGGAAACGACTTTCCGGCGCGTTTGGAGACCGGAGTGTTCTTGAAGGAGAGCTTCTTGGGGTGATCGATGCGGGCGGCCGCCTGCTGCGCCTCGCTCCAGCCCTTGACCTCGCAGAAGGCCCCGAGTTCGCAGCCGAGCGCCGTGCAGAGCAGCTCGATAGTTGTGAGACGCAGCACCTTGGGCTTGTCGTTGAGGTAGTTGCAGATGTTTTGGAGCGAGATCAGTACTCCGGTCTTCTCGGCGACCCGGCGCTGGAGACGCGTCGCCGAGTAGATGCCGTGGTGGCTCGTGACGTAGGATCTCAATCGCCAATGGATTGCCATGCGCTTTGGGCTCCTTTCTCGAGCACCTCCTGGAGCTGGCGATCCTGCCAGGCATCAGAATGGCGGATGTACCGATGAACGGTGTTCGGGTTCGAGTGGCCCAGGAGCTCGACCAGCGTGTAGAGCTTGTCGGGAAACCGCTCGATGAAGCGGGTGGCGAAGATCCTCCGGAACCAGTGCCAGCCCATATTGTCGCCGACGCGGAAGCCGTGCCGGTTGGCCACGCGAACCATGTCTTGGAGCGCCTTGAGAGCGGAGGCGTAGCCCATGAACGGCGGATTGCCCCGGCCGCGGGACGCTGGGAAAAGAGCTGGGCTCGTTCGGCCCCGCCCAAGAAGCGCGCCGCGATGCTCACGGAGATAGAACCGGATCGTGTCGCGCGCGAGCGGGGAAAACAGGGTGACACGAGCGCGCTTCCCGGATCCGCCAGCGGCTTTCGCGTAGCGCGTCTGGACCTTCTTGCTCTCGAAGAGCAGGTCTCGATCCGTCTCGAGATGAAGGAGCTCGTCGATTCTCAAGCCGGTTTCTCCGGCGAGGACCGCCAGGGCGTAGTTCCTCGCGGCGATCGCGCGGCAGGTCGATCGCGTGATGTAGTGGTTGCGCAGAATCGCGTAGAATTCATGGATGCGCTCGGGATCGAAGGGGACACCTCGAAGCTCGCCGTCGTAGGCGTGCGGCGGGTAGTCGTATTCACTGACCGGCTGATCGATCGGACCGTAGAGAGCTTGAAGGCGAACCGGTCCGCCCGGCGAGGGCACGAATGGATGCTCCAGCACGTAGTCGAAGTATCGCCGAAGGCAGCCCAGGTAGCTTCGGATCGTCGCAGTGGCCAGCTCAAGCCCGAGCAGTGCCTTTCCGTACTCGACGATACGTGCGCGCCCGGTCGCAGGGTCCATCGCCTCCCAGGTGTAGAGCGGTCGATAGCCGCGTCCGAACGACGCGAACCACCCTTCCAAGTGGCGTTTCTCCTGCTCAATCCAGGCGCTCGCGTGGTTCCGGATGCGGTGGGACTGGAGGTAGCCGCGGATGAGGCTCGAATGCTGCTCGAACGCCTCCATCGTCTCGGGATAGACGCGCGCGGAGGTTCCGCCGCCGGCGTTCCCACCTCCAGTTCCGTGAATGACCTTGAGCATGGCGGCAACGTGAACCGCACTGCCTCGGATGTCCCTCGGCTTTTTTGCCTCGTTTCGAGCGCCTCCGCCGACTCAAGTCTGCGCAGCGCAGGTCTTTTCCGTCGGCCAGAGCTTGTTTGCAGCGCGGACCCCGAGATCGGCAAATATCCGGACGAGGATCACGACGGCGCTCGCCGCGTCGAACCCCTTCCCGAGCAGGCGCGCACCCAGGTCGAGGGCGCGCGAAATCTCATGGGCGATCGCCTCGATCCGGGAGGTCCGCAGCTTGCGCATCAGCTCGTGGTACTTGCCGTCGAACAGGCCGGGATTTCTCTGCCGCCACGCCCGCCCGTTGGCTTTCTGCCTGGCGTCCTGGCAATCGGGCCGGGCGCATGCGCGCGGGCGCTTCACTTGCGGGCGCGGGGAAAAGCTGCCACGACAGAACTCGCATCGATGCACACGTTGCATCTGCATGAAGGCACCTCCTGGATTGTCTTGGTCGACATCCTGGGGGTGCCTTCGTTCTTTCCGACGATCAAGCTGCTCTTGATCTTATCAACCGCCTCTGAAGAGCGAGGCCTTATCTCCCGAGAAACCAAGAGAAATCCGTCCAAGAGGCAACAGACCTATGTCGCAGCATAACCAGTTAAAGGAGCAAGCAACATGAGCTACACCGACGCTCAGCTCGAGGGGATGCTAGCGGAAATTGAGTCGGACATGGCCGAACGTAAGGAGTCGTTTAGGGGCGACGCACCTACGTCTGTACGCGAGGCCGTCTGCGCCTTTGCCAACGACTTACCGGATCATCGCCGTTCTGGTGTTGTCTTCATTGGTGCGCGGGACAACGGTACGCCCTCTGGAACACCAATTACAGACGAGCTGCTCCGACAACTTGCAGACGTAAAGACTGATGGAAATATCGTTCCTCCACCTACCATGCTCGTCGAAAAGCGGGCTCTAAGAGGTGCGGAGATTGCGGTCATCACCGTCTTCCCGTCGGATTCGCCACCGGTCCGTTGTAGGGGACGTGTCCATATTCGCATCGGACCTCGTCGAGGGATCGCTACGGTGCAGGATGAGCGTATCTTGAATGAGAAGCGCCGACACCGCGACCGACCCTTTGACTTAAATCAACTTCCATCGGCGGCAATTGCAGATATCGACCGTCGACGCTTTGAGGAAGAGTATCTGCCAGCCGCGTTTGCTCTTGATGTTCTTGAAGCCAACAATCGCACCTATGAACAACGGTTGGCGGCTACCAAAATGCTTTGGACCGCAGACGACCCGGTCCCTACCGTACTCGGAATGCTCGTGTTGGGCACTCGGACGCGAGACTATCTCCCCGGGGCTTACATTCAATTTCTGAGAGTCGCTGGAACAGAACTGGGTGATCCTATTGCGGACGAGCAGGTAATTGACGGACCTCTAGCAGAGCTGCTCCGTCGGGTTGATGAGAAGATGGAAGCCCATAACCGCACAGCGGTAGATCTAACCAGTGGATCACAGGAAAGACGCACGTCTCTCTATCCAATGCCAGCGTTGCAGCAGATTGTAAGAAATGCGGTCATGCACCGTAGTTACGAGGCGACGAATGCCCCCGTTCGCCTAACTTGGTACGATGATCGACTGGAGATATCCAACCCTGGCGGCCCATATGGCAGCGTAATTCAGGAAAACTTCGGCCGACCAGGAATTACAGATTATCGCAATCCCAATCTCGCCGAAGCGATGCGTGTGCAGGGTTTTGTGCAGAGGTTCGGCGTTGGGATTGCGACAGCCCGGAAAGTGCTCGCTGCAAATGGAAGTCCCGCTCCTGAGTTCATCATTTCCGCAACACATGTCGCTGTTATTTTAAGGCCGGCGTCGTGAAGACTGTCGTCTTTTTTAATAATAAAGGAGGGGTAGGGAAGACGTCGCTCGTTTACCACCTTGCCTGGATGTACGCAGAACTTGGCATCCCAGTGCTTGCGGTCGATCTGGACCCACAGGCTAATCTCTCAAGCATGTTTCTCGATGAGGACCGCCTCGAGGACCTATGGCCAGACGGTGACCACCCGGAAACAATCAACGGCTCGATTCGCCCCCTCCTCGACGGCACTGGTGACATTGCTTCGCCGCATGTTGAGACTATCAGCCAGGGGCTTGCCCTCCTCGTCGGAGACCTTGGCTTGGCGATCTCGGAAGATGAACTGAGCGGTCAGTGGTCTGATTGCCTCGACCGAAAGCCGCGCGCGTTTCGGGTCATCTCTGCGTTTTGGCGGGTAATCGAGACCGCAGCGAAGCAGAGCGGAGCCGACTTAGTTCTGATTGACGTTGGTCCCAACCTCGGTGCAATTAATCGTGCAGCCCTCATTTCCGCCGAACACATAGTCATTCCGCTTGCGCCAGATCTATATTCGTTACAGGGACTCAAAAACCTCGGTCCCACCTTGCGACGCTGGCGCGAGGAGTGGCGCGAGCGCCGTGGCCGCAATCCGGTTAGTGACCTCTCGCTACCGTCTGGAGACATGTCCCCTGCAGGGTACGTGGCCATGCAACATGCCGTGCGGTTGGATCGCCCGGTGAAGGCATATGACCGTTGGATGGCACGCATCCCTGCAGTTTATCGCACGGCTGTCCTAGATGTCGTGGAAAGCAAGGTTCCATCTCGGACTCACGATGATCCGCACTGCCTTGCTGAGCTCAAACACTTCCGTAGCCTGATGCCGCTAGCGCAGCACGCGCACAAGCCGATGTTTCTTCTTAAATCTGCCGATGGAGCGATCGGAGGTCACGCGAAAGCAGTTCAGGAATGTCACGCGGATTTCAAAAAATTGGCGCGCTCGATTGCGCAGAGGTGCGGATTTACGGTGCAGTGATGAGATCTAGCGAATCCATGAGCGGCGAGGCTTCTATGCCTCCCTGGGCACAGAAGCTGCTTTCGGCCAACGCGCATGGCTAGAACATCATTGTCGAGTTGGGCTCTGATACTACTTACCGCCTGTGCAACTGCCGGCGGTGTGCGTGAGGGTTCTGTCAGACCGAGGGTCGAGCTTCTCAATGCGACCCAACCCGTTTCTAGCCCGAGAAAGTGGAGCAAATCGGAGCTTCAGGAGAAGATCAGGCGATTCCGAGCCTCCCTAGCGCGTGGGAGCGGGCTCCGAGGACCCGACTGGAAGATTCATGACGAACTGCTGGATGCTTACGTTGAGCTTAAAGCTCATGCAGGCGGCGGGACGGAACTTCTAATCCCGGCCAAAGGACGTGTTCGGTCC
>CAYJTX010000058.1:0-12262 GCA_964372615.1 uncultured Bacteriovoracaceae bacterium
CGCCGCGCTCCGGCACCGACCTTCGCGCCCATCACCGGACGCCGCCCGCGAGCGCCGCGCGCCCTTGGCCCGCTCTCCCCGCGAGCGCCACGCGGAGTAGAAGCGGTCTCGGTCCTGTGCGTCCCGACCCCCGGCCGTCCGGTCAAGCCGGGAGGCTCGCGTGTGGAAGAGCACTGGCATACGCGGTGGACCCTGCGCGGGAAGACACGCGACCTACTCGAAGGACAGAAGAACCAACGAAGTAGTACTAGGGCTGGTTGTTCCAGTCCTGCGCTTCAAGCGAGCCCCTGCCCGGATTGCCATAGGCCGTGTTGAAGCAGGAATCGGCGCTTCCACCGCTCTGCATGCATGTGAGGAGCCTCTCGTGCCTGGCCACCTCAGCGTTCGCTTGGGTCACCGCGTATGAGGGCGAACGTTCGCGGGTATTCGTGACTGCAGCATTGGCGGTGCCGAATGCCTGGTTCTTGGCGCGGTAGCTGCTCAGCGCCGCGGTCGCCTGGGTCGAGCAGGTACTTCCGGACGAAAAATCGGAACACGACTGAATCACGATGCGGAGTTTGGCCCGCTCCGCCTCGAGGTCGAGGATCGCCTTCCGAACGGACGAGTCGAGGGTCGTCTGTTCGCGGTCAACGTAGGCCCGGGCCTGGAGCATGGTATTGCCCTCGCGGTCGTTGAGCTGCGCTAGTTTGCGCTGCAGGGCAAGATACTGGGGACTGTTGCGAACGGCATCGCGATCGGCGTCCGTCGTCGAGAGCGCGTAGGCCCGACGATAGCCGGCGAGCGCGCGGAAGTCGCGGTCGATGGTGCTGGGGCGGATCAACCGCGAGCTCTCCGCGAGAAGGAGCCAGGCCTCGCGATTGCCCGGCTCGTTGATGACCGCCTTGCGAAGCTCGTAGTTGGCATACTTATAGGACGCGTTGTTTCCCTGCACGAGCTCGGTCCTCGCGTACGCGACCTGCTGGCGAGACAAGGGAGTGAAGTGCCCTGCGCAGGTGTTGCAGCTCTCCTGCCGGAGCTGAGCGACGGTCGTGATGGGCACGACGGGCGCGGCTGTTGCGTTCACCGTGGTGTCGCCCTGGAAACAGCACGCGGCGCAGACCTGCGCCAGGTCCGCCGCCCCTGGATTCTGGTAGTTGTGCACGTGGGGGTGTCCGGCGGTGCCGGTCATGTGGAGCATTTCATGGAAAACCACCTGCGGGTGGTTCGATCGATTCAGGGTCGAGGGGTTCAGGGAAAGGCGCGGAAAGTCGATCTGGGTGACAGGGGCCGCCACGGCGTAGGTGGTCTTCTGCTTCTCGACCGGAACCGAGCAGTGCACCACCAGAGAGGCAGGACGGTCGCGCCTGCCAGCGTCCGAGAATACGTTCGCGAGCAGCTCGTCGGCGAGCCGGTTCGCCTGCTGGGAGGGAGTGGTGCCGTCAGGCGCCTTGAGATTCCGTAGGCATGCAAGACCATCATTGACGACCGACCGAACCATGTCCCGCACCGAAGCTGCGCTCCCGAACGTGACTGGATCGCCATTCCCGGACAGAGTCATCCCCCCGGCGCAGTCGCCCGCCGGGATGACTCCGCCGGCGATCTCCGCCGTGATGGCCGCTACCTCGGTGGAGGCGAGTCTTGCAAGCGGGTCCGCGCCCAGGCAGCGTGTGGCGCCGGTTTCAAAGAATGCGAGATTCGAATAGTCTCCCCCCTCCTGCCAGCTGAGGGTTTTCCCGCCCGACGTGGTGCTTACCCGGAACCCCCCGTTCTGAAGGGGCTCGAGCTCGCGAACGGTCAGCTTACCCGCCCGATTCTCGGTCTCGATCCGAAGGCGGCTCCCGTGCGCGGTCAAGGCGCCCCGGTAAGTGACGATCCTCCGCACCGGACCGGATTTGAAAACCTCGAGTCGTCTCACCCATTTCTGGTTCCCCTCGAAAACGTAGGTCAGGTCGGGCTTCGCTGAGGAGAAGCCAGAATCAAACGCGATCTCCGTGAGCGATCCGTCCTCGGCGAATCGGCGCCAGAGGTCCGCCTTTCCGTCGAGATTGCGATCTTCAATGAGCCGATCGGACAGGATGAAGTCGGTCAGGGCATCCTCGAGGACTCGCGGGGGGAGAGTGCCGGCGTACGCGAGGCTTGGAATCGAAACGAACAGGAACCAAGCCCGCTTGCCCCGTGACGACCACCCCATGACGGAATTCTATATCTATTTTCGCAGGTGGTCATGAGAGTGAGATCGCCAGCAATTTCAGACTATTGTTACGGTACTCGGGACACTGAGACTACTGGCTGGGGGCCTCGCTCCGCGGAAAATTGCCCCTCTTGTACTAGAGAGTTGCGAGCAGCCTCCCGACCCAGAATGCGAGCCCCGCGGCCAGGCCGCCTACCAGAAGCGTAGACAGCCCGGAGCGCCACCAGGGCGCGATCGACCAGCGGCTCTTGAGCGAGCCGATGCCGAAGAAAGTCACGCCCGTGAGGGCGCAGGCCCAGGTGAGGCTCGGTCCGGATGGCGGTGTGCCGCTCATTCGCACGAGGTAGGGTGCCAGAGGAACGAGACCGCAGACGACGAAGGCGCTGTAGGTGCTCAGAGCCGCGCGCCAGGGTGAGCGAAGGAAGGGCGGCTGCCCGTACTCCTCTTGCATCATGAGTCGGACCCACCGGTCACGATCCGCGACGATGGTCCGGACCGCCGTCTCGAGCGCCTCTCCGCTGAAGCCCTTCTGGATGAAGATCTGGCGAACTTCCTCGGTCTCTCCCTCGGGAAGGGCCTGGATCTGTCCGCGCTCGAGCTTCTCGAGCATCTTGTACTCGTCGGTCTCGGCGCGAGTGCCGAGGAAGTTTCCGGCCGCCATGGAGAAGCCATCGGCGACGAGGTTCGCCGCGCCCAGGATCACGATCGTGCGGGTCGAAAGCTCGGCTCCGACGACGCCGACGACGACCGCGAAGGTGGTGACCGCGCCGTCGATCCCTCCGTAGACCCAGTCTCTCAGGTAGGACAGCCTCGGGCCCGACGCGAGCCGCGCGGCAATCGCCTCGGGAGTATGGTCATGCCGTTGCATGCGAGCCTCACGGCTCGACGGGTTTGGCATCGGTGGCCTCCCTGGCTTCCTCGAGCTCGATTCCGGTCGCGAGCGCCGAGAGGCGGGCGATGGAGCCGTAAACCAGCTCGAGCGCGGGTTCCGCGCCCGGCTCGTCGTCCGGCAGCCTCAGATCCGACATGCAAAGCTTGCGGAACGCCATTCCCTGGGCGTTCAGGTTCTCCTCGTCGCCGCGCTCGCCCCGCTCGGAGTTCGCGCGAAGGAAGCCCCCGATGAGCTCGCAGCCCGCCAGGTAGATGACGGGCTCAGCGGGCAGCCGGTCGACCAGGGTGGCGGTCGGAACCCCCTCCTGCACGGCCACGCTTTGGATGGGAAGGCGGTTCTTGCCCACGCTCATCTTGTTCTTCACCCGTCGGTTGAGCCTGGCGAGCTCCTCGGGCGATCGCACGACGAGGATGCCCATGCCGTAGGTCCCGGCGTTGTTCTTCACGAAGACGAACGGCGCTCGCTTGATTCCTCGGCGGTCGTATTCCGCTCGCGCCCGCTCGAGCATCCGGGTGGCCGCCACCTCGACTCGCTCCAGACCCGCTCCTTCGTTGAAGTTCACCCGGTCGACCTCCTCGGTGTCGATCTGCAGGAGCCACGGGTCGACGTCGATGATGGCCGCGAACTCGGCTGCGAGACGGTTGTAGTGCCGGAAGTGGCCGGACTTCTTCCGCGAGTGCCAGCCCAGGACGTGGCTCGGCAGGATGGGCTGCGCGACGGCGTCCAGAGCCTCCGGGTATCCGCTCGAGAAGTCGTTGTTGAGCAGGATCACGTCTGGAACGAAGTCTCCCGCCTGCGCGACTCCGCCTCGGATCTCGAGGGGGCGCATGGGTACTTCCTTGTCGGTCACGGAACGGAAAACGAGAGTCCCGTCAGGCTTCTTCTCCACCTCGGGCATGTCGCCGAACCAGCCGAAGCGCACGTCGTAGCCGGCGTCCTCCAGGATCTTGCGCAGGTAATAGAGATTCTCGAAGTAATGCGCGTTGGTGGTGTGCGCCTCGGGCAGGATCAGCACGCGCTCGGGAGCCGGTCGGCCCAGCCTCGTGGAGACGGCTTCCAGCTGCGCGCGCACGATCGGAGGCGCTGATCGGAGGTCTTCAGGGCAGATGTTATTGAAGCCCGCGGGATACAGGTTGCTGTCGACCGGCGCGATCTTGAATCCCGCGTCACGCAGGTCGACCGAGCAGTAGAAAGGAGGAGGCGCGCGCCGGGCGTGCTCGAGGTGCCAGTCCCAGAGATGCTTGCGATGCCTTCGGATATGCTCGGCGAGCATCTCCTTCAGGACGGTCGCGCCGCTTTTGGACATCGAAGTTCAGCGCTGAGGGGCGATTCCTTTCATCACCTTGCTTACCAAAGGCAGTACGGGTGCCGGAAGGCTGTCCTTCCAGGAATCCATGAATCCCTGTCCTTTCAAACGATTAGACTCAAAATCGGCGAGCAGGACCTCGCGAAGCTCTCGTCGATGGGTCGTCAGCTCCCTGCGGGTGCGGCGGCCGTCGGGTCGGGGCGGCTGCTCGCAGGCCTTTCGATATCGGATCCAGGCCACGAGAAGATCGTCCGCGGCCCTCTCGGCCCAGAGCGTCTCTCCCGTTTCGAGCACCTTTCGAAAGGCGATCATCGCCTCGAGCGTGCAGTGCCCGCGGCGCGCGAGCTGGTTTCGCGCCTGTCCCTCATCGAGCCTTCGGGCCGACGGCAGGCGAGCGCACTCCCGCGCCTTGAGCCGCAGGTCGAGCCATGCCGCCTGTGCCCGCCGGTAGAGTTCAGGCGACGGATCGTCCGTGCGAAGCGCGAGCTCGGAGTCGGCCTCCGTCGCCCCGGCGCCCGATTTGGGTGAAGGGCCAAGCGAATGGGACGCGGCGGGGCCCTCGGTGGCGGCCGAATCGAGCGCCTGACGGGCCCGGTCGTCCTGGTTCATGCCGATGAGCGCCTCCGACTTGAGCAGAAGGGCCTCCTGGCGAAGCCAGGTCTCCTTTCCGGCGCGATGGATCTCCTGGGTGAGATGGAAGGCTTCGCGAAAGCGGCCCGTCTCGAGATACGAGCGGGTCAGCAGCAGTCGGGCGCGATTCGCGACGGGGCTGTCGCCCAATCCGTGAACGAAATGCCTGAGTGGCGGGATCGCCTGAGCGTGGTTTCCCTGCAGCTGAAGGCAGGCTCCCAGCGTCAGGTTCGCGGGGGACGCCTTCGCGTGGCCGGGGTACTTGTCGACCAGGCGACGGAGCTCGTAGGCGCACTCTTCGTAGCGGCGTTCCGACAGGAAGCGCCGGCCGTGTTCCCAGAGCACCCCGGCTTCGGCGGCCTCCCTCGCGGTTGCGGCCGGGCCCGCGCCTCGCGTCGCGGCGGTCGCCGGCGCGTCCCAAAGAAGGATTCCGAGAAGTACCGCAACGACCTTCGATCCTTCTCCGTCGAGCCGAGAGGCTCGCGAGCAGTGGAGCCGAGAGGTTCGCGAGTCAAAGAAGAGCGCTTGCGACATGGGTGAGATCCTCCAGTGAGTGAACGTCCCGGGCCAGCTCCGGCAGTCTCGCGAGCAGTGGAGCCTCCCGTCCCAGCGCCGCGACGGCCCGCTCCTCCCGCTCGCGAATCGCGGCGACGATCTCGACCGCCCGGCGGGCTTCGCGGGAAAGCGCATCAGGCGGGTCCGCGGGCAGGTGCCCGAGCGACCGGTTCAGGACGAGGCCGTCGAAGTGAAAGCGGTGCTCCCGCACCGAGGAGATGAAGTGCCGGAGCTCCGGGGCCGTGTCGGGCGTCGGGCCCGCCACCATCAGGAAGCCGGTCTCGGGCGACTCCAGAAGCCGGGTGATCTGTCTCAGATTCGCGGTGAAGTTGACCCGGACCTCGAAGAGGGCCGAGGCGAAATCGAAGAGGTTCGACATGAAACCCGAGCCCGTGAGTCTCTCGAGGACCCCGAAGGCGGTCTTCATCCCGGCCGAAACGATCCGGTTCGTGGGAAGGACCAGCCAGCGGATCAGCCGTTCCTCGAAGAAGGCCGCGAGCAGCTTCGGCGCGTCGAGGAAGGCGAGGGTGTTCCGGCTGGGAGGCGTGTCGAGCACGATGCAATCGTACCGCCCGAGCGCGTTCACGGCGTGGAGCTTCTCGAGCGCCATGTACTCGTTCGTTCCGGAGAATTCTCGGGCGAAAATCTGGAAAATCGGGTTGTGGATCACTTTTTCGGCGGTGGCGGCGTCCGGGGCGAGGGTCTCCACGAACTGCTCGAAGGTGCGGCGGGTGTCGGGCACGATCGCGTGGAAGCCGCCGCCGGCCGGTACGCCCCTGAGCTTCTCCGTCAGGTCCGTCGGAGCGTCTCCCAGGCGGGTCAGGCCGAGGGCCGTCGCCAGGCGCTTCGCGGGGTCGATCGTGATCACCACCGCGCGGCGGCCCCGCGCGGCCGCCCGCATCGCGATCGCGGCGCTGACGGTCGTCTTCCCGACCCCGCCGGTCCCGCAGCAGACGAGCACCTTTCGGCGGTCGAGCATCGAGTCGATTCCGCGTGGCAGGTAAGTCACGCGTAGCCTCTCTCCGCGAGCTCGGTCGCGAGAATCTCGGCCAGGTTGATCGACGAAGGGGGGACGAAGGGGAGCTTTCCGTAGGGGATACCCTCTCGCTCCCAGATCCCCAGGTTGTGCGCCTCGAGGATCGAGCGCTTGCGGGCGTAATCGAGCGCGGACGACGCGAAAGGGCTCTTCCAGGAAGAGGGAGGGCCCTCGCGCGCCTCGGCCTCGGGGTCGGCGACCGGAAAGAGGCGATTCACGAGGAACGCGGCGGCGTTCTTCGGGAACATCTCGGCGAGGAACCCGCGAAGCTCGAGCGACTCCACGAGCGGCATCTCCTCCGGGAGCGACACGATGAGATGCCCGCAGACTCCGGGGTCGCGAAACGAATCGAGCATCGCCTCCGCGTCTCGGCGCACGGGCCCGCCGTGGAAGAGCCGGGCGAAGTTCGCCGTGCTCTGGAAGAGGGTGATGCCGTAGCCGGTCGAGGGCATGTCGACGACGACTCGATCGTAGCGCTCGCGTTCGTACCAGATCTTTCCGAGCAGCACGAGCTCGTGAATTCCGGGAGCCGCCCTGGCGAGGTAGCGCATGAGTTTATTCTTGAGAAAGACCCGAGTGAGCGAGGCCACCCCGATCTTCAGGGCGGCGTACTCCTCGAACGCGGCGCTTGCCTCGGCGTTGAGGCGTTCGAGGCGCTCCGCGATCCGCTCCTTCCGGCCCAGGGGCGTGAGGGGGTCCTCGATGACGATCCAGAGGGTGCGAAAGCCCCGGGCCGCGTGCGCGCGGGCGATTCCCTCCGAGACGGCAGACTTGCCCACGCCTCCCTTGCCTCCCACGAACAGGAGGCGGCGGGCGAGCGTCTCTCTTAGTGAATCCATTCGACCCGGTACCCGCGCGGCTCCGGGTGCCGCGCCCAGTGCTCCGCGAGCGAAGAGTCGGGAGCGCCCTCGTGGAACAAAGTCTCGTGGATCGCCGCCCGGGTGGGCCGTGGGAAGACCAGCAGAACGAAGGCGACCAGCGTCAAGAGATGCGTCATGGTTACCCAAGAAGTCCCTCGCCAGGCGATGGCCCGTCAAGCCGCTTGAAAAAGCCGGAGCGTCGGTGGGAGAATGCTGCCCCTATGACAAAATTCTCTGTCGGTTGGCTTCTCCTTCTCTCGGCCGTGCTCATCGCCTCGGGCTGCGGGCCCAAGGCCTTCACCAAGGGCGAGTACGACGACCCGACCCGGGTCGAGCTATTGGATGACAAGTTCAACGAGGCCGATATGCAGCAGATGGCCGACACGGTCATCAAGGCGATGGTCGCCTGCCCGTACATCGGCAACGCGCCCAAGCCGCCCGTCGTCATCGTCGAGAAAGTGCAGAACCGCACCGAGGAGCACATCGACACGGTTTCGATGACCGACAAGATCCGCACGGCGCTGATCAAGTCAGGCAAGGTGCGCTTCGTGAACAAGGGCGAGCGTGGCACCCTGGACGAAGAGTACCAGTATAACGAGGGAGGCAACGTCGCCGGTCCCTCCCAGAAGAAGCGCGGCAAGCAGATCGGCGCCGACTACATCATGTCGGGCGCGATCGCGACCAATGTCCAGGAAGTCGGAAGCGACAAGTTCATCTACTACAAGCTCACCGTGAATCTCACGAACCTGGAGGAGTCGACGATCGACTGCACCGAGGAGCGAGAGATCCGCAAGAAGTACCGTCGGCGCACTGTGGGTCTCTAATGCCCCGCGAGGCCGTAGCTTGACGAAGCGTCAAGACTCGGGGCGGGCTGGACCGTCAGTTTGGCCCGAAACTTGATGAAGCGTCAAGGCAGGAAGCGGCTCCGTTTCTCTGCGGCGCTGCTGATCCTGGGCCAGCTTGCCTGCGCCTCCGCGCGCATGTCCGACCACAAGTCCGACGGGCTCTTCAGGGAGGGCCGCTACGACGAGGCGGTCGCGAGCCTGGCGCCCGGCCTGAAGGACCAGGGAGAGAACGGGCGCGATCTGCTGCTTTACCTGCTCGATATCGGGCTGTCCCTGCATGCCGCGGGGAAGCTCGAGGAGAGCAACCGCTACTTCCTGCGCGCCGACAAGATCGCCGAAATCAAGGACTACACGAGCATCGCCACCGAGGGGGCGACGCTCGTCACGAGCGACAACATCAAGGACTACAAGGGCGAGGACTTCGAGAAGGTTCTCATCAACGCATACCTCGCGATGAACTACGCGCTCATGGGTGATTTCGAGAACGCGCTCGTGGAGGCCAAGCGGGTGAACCGGAAGCTCCACCTCATGGTCACGGAGGGGGAGCGCAAGTACAAGCAGAACGCCTTCGCGCGCTACCTCTCGGCGGTCATGTACGAGGCCGCGGGCGAGTACAACGACGCCTACATCGACTACAAGAAGACCTGGGAGCTCGAGCCCGCGACGCCGGGGCTCGGGGGCGAGCTCTGGCGCATGGCCTGGCTGCTCAGCATGGACGATCAGATGGAGCGCTGGCAGAAGGAGTTTTCGCTGACCGAGGCGGACCTCAAGGCGGCCCGCGCGCTTCATCCGAAGAAGGGCAAGGGCGAGATCATCGTGCTCTATGAGAACGGAATTTCGCCCGTCAAGCGGCCGAACCCGCAGTTCAATACGCTCCCGAAGTTCTACCCCCGCTACAATCCCGTGCTTTCGGCGCGTGTCACCGTTGCTGGGACCGAAGGGGCCGAGACTTACCGGCTGCATGACATCGAAGCGACCGCCATTCAGAACCTCGATGAGAAGTACGGAGGCCTGATCGCCAAGAAGCTGGCCGGGATCGTCGCCAAGGAGGCCGCCGGCGCGGCCGTGGAGAAGGCGACCGACAGCCCGGTGCTGGGTTTTCTCACCAAGGTGGCCCTCTACGTGAGCGACCAGGCCGACGTGCGCTCCTGGAACCTGCTGCCCCGCGACCTTCAAATTTCGCGGATCGTGGTCGATCCGGGGCTGCACACCGTTCGGGTCGACCCGGTCGGAGCTGGGGCGCTTCCTGAGAAAACGGTGCAGGTCGGCGCGGGAAGAAAGGTCTTCGTGAATTTTCGGTATACGCCGGCCCGCTAGCCTGGGCGATGCTGGCGGGCCGTGAGCCGGGGCGGAACCACCCGCCGCCGCACGCGAGCCCCTCGGCTCACGGAATTTCCGGACAAACCCCCGGGCTACTCCGTGTAGGCGTCGATATGCGCGTTCACCTCGCGAACGACCTGCTCGAACTCCAGGCGCGCGTGGCGGAACTGCTCGGGCAGAGTTTCGCGAAAGTACGTGATCGCCCGCCCCACGCAGCAGTCGACCGCCGGGCTGCTCACGGGCGGTCCGCAATGGGTGAGGGTCTCTGACTCGAAGTCGCGCATCGAAACAGAGAGCTCAACGCCCAGGCCCGTAAAGGCACTCGAGACCGCCGTGAGGACTCTCGTTGCCAGGGCGCGGCGATCCGGCTGCGGAAGCTGGACAGTCAACGGCGCAGCGCGGGTGAGCTTCTGGAGCACCTCACGGGAACCTGAAAGCCGTTCCTGCCTCTGCTTTTCCGCAATGTTGCCAACGGCGTGTCCCACGGCCCGGCACGCCCGGATCTGGTGGCGCTGGGTCTGGTACCAGCGGCGATTTCCGCAGTGTTCGAAGTCGCGCGTCGTACGGAGCCCTTCCAGCTCATGAGTGGCCTCCTCGAACTGGTCCGTGCTCAGCGCGACGACCGCCGCGTAGCGTACGGACTCGAGATGAGCGCGAAGCTCGTTCCGGAAGCTGTCCAGTTCTGAGGGAGGTGACCCCGAGGCGATGGCCAACGCGGGCAGCGCGGCCACGAGCGCGGGAGCGAGGATCCGGGAAATGAATTTCATGCTCAAGAGGAGGCGCCTCACTCGCCCAGTCTGACGACTGAAAGTAGGTTTATTTGACTCAGTGTATATAAGTCAAGGGAACCTTACTGCAGCACGATAAATGGACGTGGGAGCCCCCCTGGGATGTTGACATATAGTATTAAAATAATTGGTAAATATTTAGGTCCGGACGCCGATGCAGTAGTGTAGAATATAAATCAAGCAAAGGGGGCCTCGCCTGGCGGGTTTAAGAGTCCTTCCACTTAGGATTTGGACGGTGATGGCTGTTTGCGCCGCGGCGGCTTCGCAGTCCGGCTGCGGTGTCAGGCAGTTCAACGCGCGTATGCCGCCTCCGGCAGAGGGCCGGCAGTTCACCGCGTATGGCCCGTTCCTCGCCTCCGGCCAGGGGGGCGAGTCGATGTCACCCTCGAGCTGCGGGACCAGCGTGACGGGCCGGCCCTGCATGCGGGCGCGGGCGTCCATCGGAGTTCCGTATCAATTTGACGTGAATACCAACGTAAGGCAGGGGCCGGTCGCTTCGGGCGGCACGACCTACGCGTCGCCGCCCGCGCCTTACACGACTGTTGCGGGACCGGGTTACGTCGGACCGTCCGTAGGCGGGCCGGAGTCCTCCATCTTCGGGAACAAGGATTTGAGCCTCATGGCGGGTCAGGTGGCCGCGGGCAACCACGTCTTTCCGTAGATCGTCGCGGTAGCTTGAACTCGGCACCGTCCGGCCGTAGAGTCCACGGCCGTGAAGCACGGTGTCAGTCGGTGGGGTGGAGTCGTCATCGCTCTCGCGGTTGCGCTGGGGGCGTTCGCATGCACGAAGAAGGCGGACAAACCTTCAGCCAAGTCCGCCGTGGCCGAAGCGACGACGCCCGAGGGCGTTCCTTCGACCCTGAATCTCGCGATCTGGTCGAATTACGTTTCGCCCGAGCTCCTCGCCGACTTCGAGAAGGCCACGAAGATCAAGGTGGCCGTGTCGAACTACTCCTCCAACGAGGAGCTTCTCGCGAAGCTCCAGGCAGGCGCCTCGGGCTACGACGTGGTGGTTCCTTCGGATTACATGGTTTTTGCGATGATCAAGCTCGGGCTCCTCAAGCCGATCGACCTCGCGCAGGTTCCGAACGCGAAGCTGCTCGAGACGAAACTTCTCAAGAAGGCCTTCGATCCCGAGAACAAGCACTCGCTGCCCTATGACTGGGGCACGACCGGGATCGCCGTGAACCGCGATCTTTACAAGGGGGAGCTCAAGGGCTGGAAGCAGCTCTTCGAGAACGACGCGCTCGCCGGCAAGTTTACGCTGCTGGACGACGTACGCGAGACCACGGGGGCGGCCCTGAAAGCCCTCGGCAAGAGCCTGAATGCGACGAACCCGGCGGATCTCGACGCCGCCAAGAAGCTCCTTCTCAAGATCCGGCCCCGGGTGAAGGCGTTCACCTCCGAGCCCATGGCCTCTCTGGTTTCGGGAGAGACCGCCGTTGCGCACGCCTACTTGAGCGACGCGCTCCAGGCCCGTCGCGAAACCGCCGGCAAGATCGAATATGTCATACCGGAGGAGGGAGCGACCCTCTGGATCGATAATCTGGTGATTCCCTCGGGCGCGACGCACGTGCGAGAGGCTCACGTCTTCATCAATTACCTGCTCGAGGCGAAGTCCAACGTGACAACGGTGCTCAGCGTGCTGGTGGCTCCCGCCAATCGCGAGGTTTTCGCGATCCTGCCGGAGGACATCCGGAAGAACACCTCGCTCTTCCCGCCCGAGGCCGTGCTGCGCACCCTCGAGATGATGAACGACCTGGGCGAGGCGATGAGTATCTGGGATCGGGCCTGGACCGAGGTTAAGGCGAGCTCCGGTTAGCGGGGCGCGGGAAGTGGAGTCTGGACTGAGCAGACTTC